>CAZHBL010000208.1:0-8644 GCA_964530105.1 uncultured Pirellulales bacterium
CTTCTACAACTGCGGCAACGGGTCGCAGTATCAGAATATCTATATCGCGGCCAGCTCAGGTTTTACCGATGCTTCGTTTTCTTTTGACGCCAACGTTTATTACAACAGCACCAAAGCTCCTTACATTTACTACAATGGCACCAGTTACCCGGCCGCCAGTTGGATTGCGGCCAAAGAGCCGCACGGTAAGACCAGCGCGCCGACATTTGTCAGTTATTCTCCCAAAAATATAAACAATAACCTGCATCTTGCATCAACGGATAATGTGGCAAAAGATGCAGGAGTTTCATTGGGCGGTTATTTCACCAACGACAAGGACGGTATCACCCGCCCACAAGGATCTGCATGGAATATCGGCGCGTATGAATAAAGTTCTGGAACCAGTGCCCAAACTCAGACTGTTCCTTTTGACCTTTACAGGAGAACGAAAGTGAATATCAAGCTTCTACCGATTCTCGCGTTTTTTTGGCTTGGGGGAGGGCATGCTCTGGCCCAGGTGAACCTGCTTCCTCAAGGGAGTTTCGAACGCCCTGGTGTCAATACAGGGTGGGCCGAGGGATTCAATATTCCGAACAACCAGGAATTCAAAGTCGTCACGGAGGACGGCAAGCATTGCCTGCGCGTCGAGAATCGCGATGCGGGGCGTCAACTCGACTACGTGCACGCCTTCGTGAAGGTCACGCCGCAGATCGCGTCCCTGACCGTCTCGGTTCGTATGAAAGCCATGAACCTGAAGATTGGCAAGGAGGGCTGGCACACGGCCCGCGTTGCGCTGATGTTCGAAGGAGGCTCATTCGACTTCCCCCTGGAAGTTCCCGAATTGCGGGTTGACTCCGACTGGGTCACGAAGTCGGTGGAGTTGAAGGTGCCTAAGGGGGCGACACGTCTTAACATCCAGCCCGCCATGTTCTATTGCACCGGCGTGTTCGAGATCGCCGATCTCACAGTGACGCCCCGCATGATCGCGCCGACGCAGTTGGAGGACGCCGTGCTGCCGGTCGGCATCTCGCTTGGCTGGGACAAGGCAAACGCTAAAACGGTCAATGCCAAGCGGGCACAGGTTTCCCTCGACGGCATTTGGCGCTTCACACCCGCAGCCGAAGCGGAGGTGGATCCCCCGAAGCTGGGGTGGGCCTACATCAATGTGCCTGGTAACTGGCAGGATCGCCCGGGCCGACGTTCGGCGTTCCTGGCTCTTGGTGGAGGGCCGCAGTGGGATCTCTATGACGGATCATTGGTGACGCGCGCCTGGTACGAGCGCCAGGTGACAATCCCGGCCCAATGGCAGGGCCGTGCGATTAGTCTGTGTTTTGAGCGCGTGTGCACGGACGCGATGGTCTATGTAAACGGCAAGTCGTGCGGAACGATTACCTGGCCGTGGGGTTCAGTGGACATTACGCCGGAGGTGACGCCCGGCCAGACGGCCCATATCCGTGTGCTGGTAGCGGCCATCGCCGATCCGGAGAAAGTGGGCCAATTCTGGCAGAACGCCCTGAGCAGCGTCTCCTATACCTCGGCCAGGGTGGAAACGCGGGGGTTGACCGGCAGCGTCTTCCTGGAGAGCCGCTGCTCCGAGGCCCGCGTGACCGACGTTTTTGTGCAAACCTCAACAAGGAAGAAGAATCTCTCTCTGGACGTGGAGCTTACCGGCATCAAGCAGGCCGGCCACGCCGAATTCATTGCGGAGATACTTGATGAGAAGGGTGCAGTGGAGAATACTTTTACTGCCGAGACGGACGTGGAAGAAAAGGAGGTTCAGACCGTTATCCTTTCCTGGCCCTGGGTGAATCCGCGCCTGTGGGATGTGGGCCAACCCAACCTCTATACCCTCCGGCTGAAAGTGAAGGGTGCCGGCCTGGACGACGAGTACGACCAGGAATTCGGCTTCCGCGAGTTCTGGGTGGAGGGACGCAAGTTCTTCCTGAACGGAACCGAGATCCGCCTGCGGCAGGGGTGTTTTTACCGGGGACAGCGCCCGCAGGTGGGGGAGAACTTCTGGGAGTTCGGGCGCACGACCGTGGATACGCGAGGCGACACCACCGATTCGGGGCGGGATCTCGACGACGCGGATCACAAGGGATACCTGGTAGCGGAATATGTCCTCAATGCCAACAAGTACATAATGGATTCGCGCTATCGGCTTGTCTGGGAGCAGAACCGACAGCGTGCACTTGAGCGTGCGCTCGTGTGGATGCGGCACTACCGCAATCATCCCTCCGTGGTCATGTGGGTCGCCGGATTCAATTTCTTTAACAACGCGGTCGATGCGGATCCACGCCACGTGGGCCGCCGTGACTGGGATCAGGACCAACAGCGATGGCAGCGCATCGTGGCTGCCGGCAAGGACATGTTCGACGGGCTCAAGAAGCTGGACCCCTCACGGATCTATTACAGCCACGCGGGGGCCTACACGGGCGACGTCTATACCATGAACTGCTACCTGGATCTACTGCCGCTCCAGGAGCGCGAAGAATGGCTGAGCGAGTGGGCCCGCAGCGGCGAGATGCCGATTTCTATGGTCGAGTTCGGCACGCCCATGGATTGTACGTTCCGGCGCGGGCACCACGGCTTCACCTCGAATATCACCAGCGAACCCCTGTTAACGGAATACGCCACCATCTACTTCGGTAACGACGCCTATGCTTCGGAAGAGCCGAAGTACCGGCAGTATCTTCACGACCTGTTCCGCAGCGGCATACTCTACAACAGCTCCCAGAACCAACTGGATGAGTACGCCAACAACCACAAAATCCAGCAGCTCTACCGTACCCATACGTGGCGCAGTTGGCGGACAGCAGGCCTGCCCGGCGGCCTGCGCACCTGGTCTTGGGTGCAGGATACGCTCAAGGAGGTCAACGGCCCGACCCTGGCGTGGATCGCCGGTTCGGCAGGCGAGTATACTGCGAAAGACCACCACTTCAACTCCGGTCAAAAGATCGACAAGCAGGTCGTCCTGATCAACGATACGCGCCAGCCTCAGGAATTTACGGCGGCCTGGACCGCCATGGTCGGCGGGAAAGAAGTGGGTAAGGGCACGGAGCACGGCAGTCTGGCGGTTTCGGAGATCCGATTAATACCCATCCAGGTAATCGCGCCCGATGAGGAAACCGGTGGCAAAGCTGATGGCCAGATCACCTTGAGCGCAACTATAGGCGAAGCTTCTCATCTGGATACGTTTGTGTTCCGGGTCTTTGGAGAGGATCGATTTGGGAAAGACCGGATCGCTGTTGTTGATCCGGACGGTATGACCAGCAAGATGCTGGCAGACTTGGGCTATACTACCCGTGCGTGGGATAGTGAGTCATCCCTTGTGGTCATCGGGCGCAATGCCTTGAAGCAAGATTCGAAGGTGGCGGCCAGGCTGGAAGCCTGGGTGCGCGCCGGAGGTCGATCGTTGATCTGTGCTCAAGAGCCGCAGTGGATTGCACAAGCCATTGGGTGGCGTGTGTGCCCGCATGTCAGCCGGCGCGTCTTCCCCATGAACTCTCCGATCACCCGTGGGATGGATGCCGACGACCTGCGCGACTGGACGGGCAGCAGCACGCTGATTGAGGCATATCCGATCTATCAGGGAGATTATCTTAGGGGCAACGAACGAGATCAACCTTATGCCGGGTGGCACTGGGGTAACCGTGGAGGAGTCACGAGCGCTGCTATCGAGAAGCCCCACCGCAGTGCCTGGCGTCCCCTGCTGGAATGCGAATTTGATCTGGCCTACACGCCACTGATGGAGCTGGACTACGGCAAAGGACGGCTGATCGTCTGCACTCTGGATCTGGAAGACCACGTTGGTACAGACCCGGCGGCGCGGCGCATGGCCAATCGTATCATGGATTACGCACTTCATGCCCCATTATCTCCGCAGGCGAGTAAGGCTGTGTATCTCGGTGGCGCGACGGGCGCGGCTTGGTTGGATAAGATCGGGGTTAGTCATGAGTGGTCAGGCACGCTGGACACGAGCGCCGAACTGGTGCTCATCGGCCCGGACGCGGCCATCAACACGACAGCGCTCAACGCCTACCTGGAGGCAGGCGGCAAGGCGTTCTTCTTGCCGCAAGCGCAGGCCGAGGGGTGGCTCGGCACCACATTGAAGCCGGCTGAAACCCATTTCGCCGGGTCGCTGTCTGCGCCGGACTGGCCTGAAGCCAGAGGTCTCAGTGCGTCCGATCTTCGCTGGCGCAGCTTCCTGGACAGTCCCCCCTGGGTCCTGAGCGCAGGCGCTGACATCGGGGCGCAAGGCCTAATTGGCCAAAAAACAATAGGCAAGGGCGTGGCTGTCTTCTGTCAGGTGGATCCGGATCGCTTCGGCGCGGACGATAAGACCTACTTCCGCTATACGCGTTGGCGCTCCACCCGTGCCGTTGCCCAGCTTCTTGCCAACCTGGGAGCCAGCTTCCCGGCGGATCGCCGGATATTCCACCCGATGGACCTGTGGATTGTCGACCTGAACGGTTCCTGGCAGATGAAGGTGACTGTGACGTTACCTCCCGCCGGCAGTGAGGCTATGTCACATTCCGATCCCGGCATCACCCCAGCCGCCCAAGCGCTGGTCGGCCAGAACGTGCCGTCCGAAGGATGGACCGCGGTGACGCTGCCCCAGATGCTTCCGTTCTTCAAGGATAATGACGGGGAGGCGGTCTTCCGCAAGGAAATTGATATTCCGGCCAAAGAGGCGGACAAGGACATGGTTCTGGCTCTGGGCGCGTTGGATGATTTTGACAGCACCTACTTCAACGGCGTGGAAGTGGGACACATGGACATCAAGACGGCCAACTGGCGGCAGACACCTCGCAACTACGTGGTGCCTGCAGCGCTGGTCAAGGCTGGCAAAAACGTCATCACCGTGCGGCTCTTCAATTGCTATGGTGACGGAGGCTTCGTGGGCAACAAGGCCTTGGCGATGGGTGATCAGCCGGGACCTCAAAGCAGCACCGGCCCGCGCTTGTTGCCCATGTCCCTGAGCCCCAAACCGGAAGGCGCCGGATCTCCGGGATATTACTGTCCCGATTATCGCACGGATTTCCCCATGGGAGATAATCCATACCGATATTACCGGTGGTAAGCATAGGGGTGGCCCTTGGAAGGGAGAGCGGAAATGAAACGATCGTTGTTGGCTGTTGTGTGCGGCTGACCGGGCGCTGCTGGACCGGCTAATGCATCGGGTGCGTATCATTGAAGCTAATGATCCGAGCAAGCATACCCATTCACACGGCCAAGCGTGACTCGTTACGGCAATTTCATGTCACTTATTCGTTGGCGGTGTCGTTGGTACCGCTCACAATGAACTGCTGCGTTACGGGTCCTACTGTTTCAAAAGTCCTGCTTTTTTCATATTCATTTCCCCATACAATATTATTCTCATCGTGCACAAGCCGGTGCTCCTTAGTAAGAATAACACTCACGGTCACCGTCCCCCCTGTCCCGTCTGACGTACCTGTTATCAACCCTGTATCAGTGTCGATGCTCATCCAGCCTGGTTTCTGGGTAAGCGAAAACGTAAGGGGCTCGATTTTCCAGAATCTGGTTCCGGGCTTAGGCCTGGCATTATCCCTTCTCGTGAGGTCGCCTATTGAACGGATTGCCTTCACCTGATAACTGTATGTCCGGCCTGCGGGAGCGTTCGCGACCGGCGAGCTGTAAATGAATGGCCTCGGAGCTTCAACATAATCCGAATCTCCGCTTCGTTTATCATTGTTGTCCACTGCCACAACACGGTAATAGGCTTTGTTAGCATTCGGAAGCGCATTGCCCACGCCTATCACATCCAAGGAAGTTCCCGTAACTTCAGCCACTAAGTTAGCGCAAAATGGGTTGGTGAGTTCCGTCGTTTCGCCAAGTTTGACATTGTATGGAGCGTCATGAACCGTGAAACCCTGCTCATCGCTGCCGTATACCCTGTACTTGGCGGGTGGCCTTCCCACTGGGTTGGCGCTCCATGTCAATGTGCCTGTTCCTGTATCCGTATTATGTTTCATCGCCACATATACAGGATATGCGGGCCCCTGCGCGGTAAAATTCCAAGTGTCACTCCACGGCCCCCAAACACCGTTTGAATCCTTTGCTTTCACGTGCCAGTAATATGTCTGGCCGTGCGTTAAAAGGCCGGGACGCAGAAGTGTGTAGCGAACGTTGCCTTTGTCAGGCGTCTTTGATATGTATTTGTCAAAATTAGGAGACATGGGCCATCTCATGTCGGGACGGTCCGAAAGCTGGAAATGGTAATCCATTATGGCGTCACCATCTGGGTCCGTGGTGGCGTTCCACCGGAACACCACATCCGTGCCGTCACTATTGCTGCCGTTGGCCGGATAGATGGGAGATTCAGGCGCTTTCGGAGGGCGCGTCTTCGACCTTTCTACCCAGGTATGAATGATCCTCAGATTCCTCGCAGCGTTTGCGCCGGTCTTATTGTCCGTGTGCTCCAAGTACGTGAAACTGTTGTTTCCCACGGTCATGGACGGCATGGCCAGAGGCGCCATCTGGATGTCATTCCTGATTTTGACAGCGCTCAAGGAAGCTTTGCCTGTCAAGGTGCACCTGAGCCAGTACTCGCGCCCGTCGGCTGTGCGGCCTTTGAACCTGTCGTCAAACTCCGCCAACGTCGCCATGGCCGCGTAAGCGGTCTTCCAATCTTTCGGATTTAGGAAACCAATCTCGAAAGCATATCCGTCGCCGACAGCAGCAAGAGTGCCTCCGATGAATTGATAAGGCACTTTCATATGCCAAAGGATGGTGCCAGTACCGCCCTCCGTTGCCGTGAGGACACCGTCTTTGTTGGTGATGTTCGTCACGGTCGCTCCCGCTCGCCACTGAGAATCGTTATAGAAGTCCGGAGCGTATTCCCAGAGGCCGTTATAGATCGTATCCGGAACCATCGGAGGATGGCCTGTCATATCACCGTGATATTTTACCGGAGTTTCGTGCCCCCACCTCCATTCAATGGCTTCGTGCGGGCGCAGGACCATGCCCATTGTCCACCAGGCCCAGCCGTCGAGCTGCACGGTCGTGTCCCCCTCCCATGTGTAATACTGCGCGTAATCCTCATTGTTCTTGAGTGGATTCATGGGACTCATGATTCCATACTGATGCACGCGTTTTATCAGGTCGTGGTCCCGGACCAAATCCAACTCGTTGGCAAGGGTGTGGTTGTCCCGCATGAGCATGAAGGTGGCCATGTCCCCGTCAAGCGTGTTGTACCTGCCGTCGAAGAAAACCTGCGGGACGACATGGCCGGGGCAATGGCTGAATATGCAATCACGCATTCCGACTTTGTCAAGCAGGTCCGATATGCACAGCGTGCTGTTTCCGCAGGTATTGAAACCGAATACGTTCATCGCCTGCGAAACGTCGCCCTGCGCTGTGTTGTCCCCATTGCCTTTGTGGAAACGATGGGTTATATAGAAGTAAAATATAGCAAGAGCCTTTTCCCTGTCGGTCGAAAGCCCCTCCACAACCGAGTTCGCTATAGTCTGCTGAGAGAAGAAGTCAATCGGGCCTATTTTCAGCCACGGATTTATAATGTTTGATGTGCCCACATTCTCCATACGTATTGAGCGGTTAGACTCCCAGGTCTGTTCGTATGGTTCCCATACGCCAGGAAGCGTGGTGCACATCTTCCCGTCCATGGTACCACCCTGCGTAATGCTGTAAGTGGAGGGTGAGGTAGTAATGTTCTGGACATGACTTCTCGGGACGTCCGTAGGGTCGGTGTCGGACGCCCATGGCGCAAATGCCCCCTCAATCGCGGACGTAGAAAAAAACAATGAAAGCACCAACATGTACGACATGAAAACTTCTTTGCAACTCATCCGCGATTTCCATTTGAGTTCATATATCTGACAGTTCCATTTGAAATTAAAAACATAATTTCCCCGTAGGATATCGGTAATTATACAAAATCCAATTTGAATTGTCGAGAACTTCCTCTTTCACGGCCCAGTGAGCTTCTAATTGGCTGGCGGGAATGACATCAGGACTTGAATAACATCGGGGCCTATGCCTAATCGATAGGCATAGGCCCCTTATGTATTCCATATTTTTATGCTATAGCCCGGCCAAAATATGCATAGTTCTCCACATTTTTTATTATCGGGCCTTTTTCGTTGACAAAAGAACAGTTTTTTTGTTATAAAGTATAGATCACGGAGTGCGTATGGAGTTGGGCTTGTTAGATGACATAAGCCCATGCTATTTTTGCAGAAAGTTTCGTATTTGAATGAAAGATTAGTCGTAAGCTTTTGAAGGTGGCAGGTGATGTCAATTCACAAGGAATCATCTTTAACAAACATTGATGTAAAACCATGAAGATAAATATCTTATTGGTCGTTTATTGTATGCTTTTTTATAAGGAGGACCTTTATGCATAAAAAAGGTTTTACTTGATTTATTTGTGTTATTGAATTGGCCGAAATACCCTGTAGTCTGGCCGATAGTATAAGTCAATTGGGTTAAGTTGTTGAGCAACTGAAAGTATGGAGAGAGTATAATGAGAAATCGAGTACTATGGTTTGCAGTAGTTTTGTTGATAGGATTTATTGGACTGAGACCAATTCAGGCACAGGACGTCGTAGATCTACTGCCCAACGGCGGCTTTGAGACCGGTAATGCAGGGCCTTGGAACATCTATGGCGACGTGACATTCGAA
>CAZHBL010000209.1:0-8639 GCA_964530105.1 uncultured Pirellulales bacterium
CACCGAAATACAAAGACCTGAACAAGGTCAATCCAACGGCGCTGATACTCAGCGGAGTGCTGATGCTCAGACACATAGGTAAAATGGCCGAGGCCGACAAGCTCGAGAACGCAGTAGCAGCGGTAATTGCCGAGGGCAAGAGTGTCACCTACGACATGAAGCCATACCGCGACGATCCGACCGCCGTAGGCACAAGCCAGATGGCCGACGCTATTATAGAAAAGATTGGCAAACCGTAGTTATGCGTTCAGAAGTTTATAGTTAAGAAACTATGAACTACGAACAAAATTACCGCAGACTTATTTCAGGTCAAAGCAGCAGCTTCAGTGCAAGTTTACTGAGGTTCCTTCTTGGAATAGCGGCAATTTGTTACTCGCTTTTTGTCCGGCTGCGGAATTTCCTGTTTTCCAAAGGATTGCTCAAGGTGCATCATGTCGATGCGGCAGTTTTCTGCGTTGGTAATATAACGGTCGGCGGAACGGGGAAAACCCCGCTCGTGGTCTGGTTATGCAATCTGATAACTCAAAACCCAAAACTCAAAACCCAAAACTGCAAGTGCGCAATTCTTACCCGCGGATATAAAGCAAAAGCACAAGAAAACGCAGACTTCACAGATGAACTTGCGATTTTTGCTGAGAGCTGTCCGGAAGCTGAAGTGATTGTCAATCCGGACCGCCTCGCCGGCGCGGCGGAAGCCATCGATAAATACGCCACGAAAGTTTTAATCATGGATGACGGCTTTCAACATCGCCGGTTGACCAGAGACCTTGACATCGTAGCAATCGATGCGACACAGCCCTTCGGTTACGGCAAGCTGCTGCCGGCCGGACTGCTAAGGGAGCCTGTAACTTCATTGAAGCGGGCCGGTGCTGTAGTTATTACCCGGTGCGACCAGGTCACTGAGACCCAATTGAGCGAAATCGACGAAAAGCTGCGAGCAATCAATTCCGGCATGATAATTGCCAGGTCGATACATGCACCGGTTTATGCAAAATCGACGGACGACAAAGAAATCAGCATCGAAAAGTTAAAGGTTAAAAAGATATTTGCCTTTTGCGGCATTGGTAATCCGGATGCTTTCTTGAATACCATAAAGAATCTCGGGCCTGAATTAGCCGGCTCGAAAGTTTATGACGACCACTATCACTACACGGATGCCTGTCTGACCGATATTTCAGAGCAGGCAGAAAAACTCGGGGCGGACTTGATATTAACGACGCAGAAGGACTGGACGAAGGTTATTTCAAGTTTCAAATCTCAGATTTCAAATTTCAAATCGCCTCTGCCTTTCACTTATCTGGCCGTTG
Source organism: uncultured Pirellulales bacterium (assembly GCA_964530105.1). Classification (GTDB taxonomy): domain Bacteria; phylum Planctomycetota; class Phycisphaerae; order Sedimentisphaerales; family Anaerobacaceae; genus JAFGPJ01. The sequence continues at coordinate 1,308 of CAZHBL010000209.1, forward strand.
AGATAAAATTCCTGGCCGGCGAGGATAAATTAACAGCCTTGATAAAAGATACGTTAGCGGGTAAAATTCCTCAGAAGTAATTAAATATTGATTTGCACTGATATGTACGAAAATCTGCTGAAAACTATAACGAATCTCGGCTCGCCGAAAGTTCTGGTCGTAGGCGACTTTATGCTCGACGTCTATATCTATGGTGACGCCGTGAAAATCAGCCCGGAGGCACCGGTTCCGGTGCTGAAAATTGCCGAAACCGAGCACAGATGCGGCGGAGCAGGCTCGGTCGCGGCTAATCTTACCGTGTTAGGGGCGAAGGCTTACTGCCTCGGAATAACAGGAGATGACCGGGACAGCGAAATCCTCAAGACGAAGCTAATTGAGGCCGGAGTGGACATCGACGGGCTGTTTAAGGCGGCAAACCGCCCTACCATCAGCAAGCAGAGACTCATCGGTCTTGCGCAACATCTTCATCGGCAGCAATTGATCAGAATTGACCGTGAATCCGCCGAACCTCTTTCCGATGAGTTGAACGAGACGATTTTGGCCGCTTACAAAGACAATCTGCCGCAGGTCGATATGATCTGCCTGCAGGATTATAACAAAGGGCTGCTGAGCGATTCGCTCTGCCGGCAGATGATCCGGTTGGCAAACCAGGCGAACAAAAAGGTGCTGGTCGATCCCTGTCTGGCAAGTGATTATTCGAAATATATCGGCGCCACGGCTATAACACCAAACCGGAAAGAATCTTCTGCAGCGGCAGGTTTAGAGGTCACCGATGCCGAAACGGCAGCCAAAGCGGCGGATTATCTATTTCAAAAGCTGCAGCTTGAAGCGGTAATCATTACGCTCGATAAGGAAGGAGCGTATCTGAAGACGGAAAATAAGAGCCTTATGATCTCCACCCGGCCGCGAAGCGTTTATGATGTGACAGGAGCCGGTGACATGGTCCTGGCAACACTCGCGGCGACATTGGCCGCAGGCTGTGATTACGAAACCGCGGTTCAGCTCTCCAATATCGCCGGCGGGATTGAAGTGGAGAAATTCGGCACGGCAACAGTCACCATTGAAGAAATAACCGATGAGATTGCCGGTCGGAACCGAGGGACGAGTGGCAAGATCCGCACGGCGGATTCTTTGCTCAGCGAACTTGCCCGGCATCGCCGGCAAAAAAAGACCGTAGTATTTACAAACGGCTGTTTCGACGTGCTGCACAGGGGACATATCGAATACCTGCAGTTCTGCAGGCAACAGGGTGACGTCGTTATTGTCGGTCTCAACAGTGACAGTTCGGTGAAGATGATAAAGGGTTCGGACCGGCCGATAAACAATCAGCACGACCGTGCTTTTCTTCTGGCTGCGCTCGAGATGGTCGACTACATCACGATCTTCACTGAACCGGATCCGCTGAACCTGATAAAGAAGGTCAGGCCGGATGTGCTGGTCAAAGGTGAGGACTGGGCGGTAAAAGGTGTCGTCGGCCGGGAATTCGTCGAATCCTACGGCGGCAAGGTGGCTCTTGCTCCGCTCGTTGAGAATAAAAGTTCGAGCGCAACGATTGAAATGATAAAGTCACTGGAAGCGGAATCCTGATGAACCCGGACACAAATAAACACATCATTGAGGCCATCGAGACACATAAGAAGATGACCGCTGATTTCGAGAAAGACGGTGCCGAGCGGGTCGCCGCTATCGCCGAGGCAATCACAATAGCATTGCAGCAGGGCGGCACGGTCTATCTGTGCGGCAACGGAGGCTCGGCGGCGGATGCCCAGCACATCGCCGGCGAGCTTGTGGGCCGATTCACCAGGGAGCGAAAGGCGCTGGCCGCCGTGGCACTTTCGACCGACTCTTCGATTCTTACGTGTATCGCCAATGACTACTCCTATGAGAAAGTTTTCGCCCGCCAGGCCGAGGCGCTGGTCCGGAAAGGTGACATTCTATGGGCGTTCTCGACCAGCGGCGCATCGGCAAATGTAATCGCCGCCGTTCGGATCGCCCGGGAAAAAGGCGCCCGCGTTATTGCGTTCACAGGCAGAACCGGCAGCAAGCTGGAGCATATTGCGGATATTTGCTTTTGCGCCGATTCCGAATCAACGGCACGGAGCCAGGAGATTCATCAGCTCGCTTATCATATAATCTGCGACCTGGTAGAACGCGATTTTGCGAACAGTTAAACGAGAAACGGATTTCGAAAAATGTCTGAAAAAGCTATATTCTTAGACCGTGACGATACGTTGATCGAGGACCCGGGCTACATCAACGACCCGGAGCAGGTCAAACTACTGGATGGCGTCCCCGAGGCACTAATCCAGCTCAAAGCCCTCGGCTATAAGCTGATTGTCGTAACCAACCAGTCGGCTGTCGCGCACGGGATTGTCACCGAGAAAGTCCTTGGCGAGATTCATGACCGGCTGAAACAGTTGCTTGCCGACAAGAACGCATTTTTGGACCGGATATATTATTGTCCATACCACCCAGAAGGTGTTGTCCCGAAATACTGCAAAGAAAGCAACTGCCGAAAGCCGAGCCCGGGAATGCTTTTGAAAGCCGCCGATGAGATGGATATCGATCTGGGCCAGTCCTGGTGCGTTGGCAACAGCAGCCGGGATATCGAGGCCGGTCTGCAGGCCGGCTGCAAAACAATATTGATCGATAAGCCGCCTGCCCATCAGAGACAGCCCGCTTCATCCTTGTCACCGGCCAGAGTAAATCCCGACTACAAAGCTGTAAACATTAAGGAGGCGGTCAATATCGTCAAGAAGTATCTGCGATCTCCCGCCGAGCAGCAGAAGCAGGCACAACCAATTCCCACGAGTCAAAATGAACCGGCTCCGCCGGCTGCCGAAGAGGTTTCCGAGGTCGCCGAGCCTGAGCGAATTGAGGCCCAACAAACCGCCCCAGAACTTCAAGAACCTGAGATACAACACACAGAGCCGCCAAAACAGCCACCCGAACTTCCAAAGCAGACGCTCAAACCGCCAATAAGGCCTCCCAAACCGCCAATAAAGCCACCCAAACAGCCAAAGCAGATACTCGAACGACAACTACAGCCGCCCGCCGAGCCACAAATTCCCACAGACAAAACTGAAGAGCTTCTGAGCAGTATTCTGGCACAGCTCAAAAGTATGCAGCGGACCGAGATGTTCGGCGAGTTTTCCATCATGAGACTAATGGCAGGCATAATGCAAGTTGTTGTTCTGTTCTGCCTGCTCGTGACCGTGTGGTTTCTGATGAGCCCGGATAGTCAGGATAATTCGGTTTTCATTGCGCTTGGCTTTACTATAGTTTTCCAGCTTATGACGCTGACATTTTACATAATGCAAGGTAAAAAATAGACTCGGGGCATGGCGTGAAGCCGGTTACGAGACACAAGAGGAATCCCAAACGCGATGAAAGGCCTTGGAACCAAGATACGAGATGCTAATATTTTAATCTGGCTGCCATCCCCGATGGGTGATGCGATTCTCTGCACGCCGGCGCTGCGGGCCATTCGCCGGCATTTCAAATCAAGTAAAATCTGTTTTTTTACCAATCCTGTAGTCCGTGGAATCCTATCGCCATGCACCCTGAACGACAAATGGCTGGAACAGCGAGAAAAGAATCCGTTAGTAATTGCACGAGAGTTCAGAAAACATCAATTCACACATGTAATTCTTTTCAAAAACTCCTTCGCATCGGCGCTGGCTGTTTTCCTGGCTGGGATACCGTCACGTATCGGCTATGCACGCGATAATCGTGGTTTTTTGCTCACCCATAAACTATATCCGGCGAGACTGCCTAACGGCAAATACAAACCCCAGTCCGCAATTGACACGTGCCTTGACATTGCCCGCGAACTCGATGCCGATATTGCCGATAGAAGTCTTGAATTATCAGTCGATCCGGCGGCAAATGATACCCTGAGGGCCAAACTGCCCGAGCTTGTCAACACCAAGGGGCCGATTGTCGTGATCGTTCCCGGCGGAGCGTTCGGTCCGAGTAAATGCTGGCCGAACGTCCGGTTTGCGAAAACAGCCGATTGGCTGATTGCCAACTACAATGCAAAGATTATCATATCCGTTGCACCCAACCAGACTGAAAGGCAAATTGCCGGCGACATTTGCGAGTTAAGCGAACACAAACTTATTAACCTCGGAGAAAAACCACTCGATATCGGCGAATTAAAAGCCCTTTTCGCCGCTTCTGATCTGGTGATAACCAACGATACAGGCCCGCGTCATATCGCCATTGCGCTGCAACGTAAGGTCGTCACCATTTTCGGCCCGAACAACCCGGCATGGACAGAAATGGGATACGAAAACGAGATTCAAATAATCGGGAACGTCCCCTGTGCTCCCTGCGATAAGCCAAAATGCAAAAAGAGCGAACATTCATGTATGGAGGCGGTAACCGTGGATATGGTTTGTACCGCCGCCGGAGAATTACTCGAAAATCGCCGCAGACAAGCCAGGATTTCAGCTCGACAGGAATTCGTAGAGACTTCACAATCGTTTTTCTTAGACAGTAGCTACGTAAGAGCTTTTGAAAAACTCGGCCTGACATCCTTTGATACTCTTTTTTCTTTCAATTCAGGAAAAGACCCCGGCGGATCCAGCCTGCCTGAATATCGAAGCCGGCTGGAGTTTAAAATATCCGATCCGGATAAAACACTTTTTTTGAAACGTTACAACCACCCCGACGCTCTGACCCAAATCAAAAACTGGTTCTGGCATAATGCTCGTAAAAGTATGATGTCCTTCGATTTAGATCCGGCGGATGACCTGGCCCGGGCAGGCATAAATACTCCAAAAACTGTTTCCCATGGCGAACAATGGGGCGTCTTTCTTGAAAAAAGAAGCTTTATAATAACAGAAGAACTTCCCAATGCCGAATCCCTGGAGCAAAAACTGCCGGATTTTTTCCGGGATCGTTCAACAATGGAGAGTCTCAGGCAACAGAGAAATTTCATAGAACGGCTCGGTCAATTCGCAAAAAAATTTCACGATACAGGCTATCGTCACAGAGATTTTTATCTCGCGCATATATTTTATTCGGACAACGACACCTTTTACCTAATCGACCTGCAGCGGGCATTCAAGCCTCGCATTCTTGACGAGAGGTTTCGTGTCAAAGATATAGCCCAGCTATATTTTTCTGCCCCAGGCAGTGCTTTCTCAAAGACCGACCGCCTTCGTTTTTATAAAAGTTATGCCGCAAAGAAATTATTGGACCGACGCGACAAGACGTTCATTCGCAAAGTGGTCAGAAAAGTCAACTGGATAGCCAGACGCGAGATTAAACACGGCAGGCTTGTCCCCTTTACAAACTGATTTTCCCCGATTATAGTGCCTGAAACAAAATGAAAGTCGCGATAATAATAGAACGTTATGATATCTCCCTTGGCGGAGCCGAGTGGCTCGTTTTCGAATTGGCCTCGGCACTCTCCCAACTCGGCATTGATGTTGACATTCTGGCTGCACAGGGTGATAGTAATGCAGTCAATGTCCATATTCTTTACCCGGCCGGTCATAGCAAACGCATCTCGTTGGCTTCTTTCGCAAAGTTGATCTCGAATTATATTGGCCGGAATCACTACGATATTATTCACAGTGCTATTCCGTTAACTTTTGCCGATGTTTATCAACCTCCCGGCGGAAGCTTTGCCGAAGCAATAATACGTAATGCTGCAAGCTATAGAAACAAGCTCCTCTTTTCTTATAAGAAAGCCACAGCTTTTACGAACTGGCGCCGGACGGAGATGCTCTGGGCGGAAAAAAAACTTTGCAGAGATCCGAACGGCCCAATAATCGCCGCCCTTTCGAACTACGTGAAGGATCAGTTCATAAATCATTATAATCTGGACAGCGAACGCATAGCCCTGGTTCCCAACGGCGTCAAAGTCGATAACGAAGTCGATGCCGGAATCGCCGAAAAGCTGAAGAGCCAAATATTCCAGCAGCTTGAAATAGAAAGCTCCGCCAATCCGGTATTTTTTTTATTCGGCGCAAATAATTTCCGGCTCAAGGGTCTTAATGTGCTGATGCAAGCGCTGGCGCTTCTTGACAAATCACAAACGCCTCGAAGCCCATATCTGATAGTGGCCGGCAGCGGGAAAATAAATAAATTCCGCTCATTAGCTGAAAAAATGAACTTAGGCAAGAAGATAGTATTTCTCGGCCATCTTCCAAACATACAAAACGTCATGTCGATATCCGATGTGGCCGTGTTGCCGACTTTCTATGACCCCTGTTCTCGATACATTCTCGAAGCCCTGGCGGCCTGCAAGCCCGTGATAACGACGAAGTTCAACGGTGCTTCCGATTTCTTTGTAAATAACCGCCACGGCAAAGTTATCGATAACCCTGAGAATGTCAATGCACTGGCCGAAGCTATTCGCTATTTTATTGATACGAAAAATATCGAGAATGCGTCACAGGCGATTATCGAGGACAATCTCAAAGAGAATATCTCGATCGGCCGGGCCGCCGGGCAATTAATAGATGTTTTCGAATCCATTCTCCAAAGGAAAGGCCGACAATGACACACGTTTTTTTCCCGCTCGCTATTATTGCAGCGTATCTGCTCGGCTCGATCCCGTTCGGGCTGCTCATCGCCAAAGCACACGGCAAAGATATACGCTCGATAGGCTCGGGCAATATCGGTGCGACCAATGTCTCGCGCGCCCTCGGCAGGAAATGGGCATATTTCTGCTTCGTTCTCGACGTGCTGAAAGGCCTGATTCCAATGCTCACGACCATGCTCATTGCCGAACCTGATAGCGTTCTTACACTGTGGTTGTGGCTCGCCGTCGGTTGCGCCGCTATCCTGGGTCATATCTTCCCGATATATATAAAATTCAAAGGCGGCAAGGGTGTCGCAACAAGTTTTGGCGTGGCGCTGGGGCTTTGGCCCTACCTTACAGTTTGTGCCTTGTTTTTCGCCGTGACCTGGGTGGTGGTCGTTCTGATCTGGCGATATGTTTCTCTGGCGTCGATCGCCGCTTCGGTAACTTTTCCCCTCGTTTTGATTGTAGCGATAATTCTGATACCGGGCTGGGAGTTTGACATCTTATGGCCGGTATTTATAACAGCAATTGCAATTCCGATTATGGTAATTGTTCGCCATCGTGAAAACATAAAAAGATTACTCGCAGGGACGGAAAGCAAAGTCTTACAAGCTAAAAGCTCCTAAATACCACAAGCTTGTGCTACTACTGTTCAAGCATCTCATCCGTGAGCATGCGCACATTGTCGTCCTTTATCAGCTCGCCCGTGGCCTTGTCCCATTTTCTCGTGCGATGGCTCAGGCGATGCTCGCCGTGGCATTCGGTGCAGTACTTTTTGCCCTTGCCGAGCG
>CAZHBL010000210.1:0-8639 GCA_964530105.1 uncultured Pirellulales bacterium
GAGGCGGGTGTGCGCCCACGTTGTCATCTGGAGGATTTGACTCGTGCCGACATCGGAGGATTCGTGTTGCCGTTCGTGGACAGGCTGATGGAAATGAGCAGGCAGGTGCCGGAAGAGCAGTCCGTAAAAATCCGGCTGTGTGATACGATGGGCTTTGGCGTCAGCTATCCGGGCGCCGAACTGCCACGGAGCATTCCCAAGCTGATCTACAAGCTTAACCGCGAGTGCGGCGTGCCGAGCGACCGGTTGGAATGGCACGGGCACAATGACTTCCACAAAGTGCATGTCAATGCGGCCACGGCATGGCTGTACGGCTGTGATTTCATCAATACGACGCTCTTTGGATTCGGCGAACGGACCGGCAATCCTCCGCTGGAAGGGGCGATTTTCGAGTATATCGCCCTGAAAGGCGACCTCTGCGGAATCAATACGATGGCAATCACCGAACTGGCCAACTATATGCGATCGATCGGCCTTCCCATTCCAGATAATTTTCCGTTCGCGGGCCGGGCTTTCAACACGACCCGGGCCGGAATTCATGCCGGGGGCCTTCGACAAGACGAGCAGATATATAATATTTTCGATACGGCAGAACTTCTTGGTCGGCCGCCGCGAGTGGCCATTACCGACAAGAGCGGAGCAGACGGCGTAGCTCACTGGCTTAATGAGTTCTTCTGCTTGAAGGGCGACGACCGGATTAGCAAAATCAGGGTCCACAAATTAGCCCGCTGGGTCATCGACCAGTATGACGTTGAAGGCCGCCTCACGGCAATAAGCGACCAGGAGCTTGAGGCTAAAGCGGAAGAACTCTACCCTGACTATTGGGAAAAGTATAAAAGCGGGAAATAAACTTGTTTTAATATGATGCCGTAGGGGCGGTTCGCGAAACGCCCTTATATCTAATTTCATCATCGGGGTATTTTCTATATTAAGCGGCGGATAGGCTTGGTGATCTCTATATAAACATCTATAGCGTCCAATAAATGCTGAAGGAATCCCGGTTTTACTGCTTTTTCGGGTTAGAAGACCAATATCTTGGTATAATAGTCATGTCTCAGGCATGTCGTTGATGCTTCCCAATATCTCACCAAACTGCCGATAGTAAGGATTGCGGTGCGAGCCGCCAATGAGTAAGAAGCCGTTTTTGCTCGGATATTCCTGCAATATAATTAGCTATGAGAAGAAAAGTGGCCGAAAAGAGGAAAAAGATAGAAAATACAGGATGAATTTGTTAATATAGAATATTTAAGGGTTTTAGGAATGCTATCAAGCAATTCAAATGGGCAGTTTCACGTCAAATTAGCCGCACGAGCAGTTGTGGAAATCGGGGATATAATCCGTATCAGTCCTGAATGCCGCGATAGTGACACAATGAGAAATCAATCGCGATTAGTTGTGGGGAAGTAACTATTATCTTTGGAGAAAGGACCGGATAAATATGAAAGATATTAAGCGGCGCTGGTGCTGTTTGTTAATAATGGTTTGTATGGTCGTCTTTGGGACTACGCAATCAAGCATGGGATTGGTGGTGAGCGAGATTATGTATCACCCAGCCGATGCGGGAGAAACGCTTGAGTTCATTGAATTGTATAACAACCGGGCGGTTTTCGAAGACCTCACTGGTTATGCATTAACAAGCGGTATTCAATATGTGTTCGAACCTGGGACGATTATTAATTCCGGGCAGTACTTAGTTGTAGCTCGTGACCCGGTTGCGTTGGAGACGGCATACTCAATCAATGACGTGCTGGGTCCTTTCACCGGCCGGCTCAACAACGATGGTGAGCGTATCGTGCTGTCAAACAATAACGGTGAGAATATCATATCATTACAATACAACGACGAAAGTCCCTGGCCGGTCTCACCCGATGGGACGGGACATTCGCTGATTCTTGCCAGGCTCGGCGGCGATCCCGACGAGGCGTCAACCTGGGCGCCCAGTATGTTTATCGGCGGCACACCGGGCAAGCCTGATGAAGTCCAGGTCGGCGACTCCGACGAACCGACGCAGGTGACACTTGTTGACTTTGGCCACCCGGGGCACTATTTCAAAGGAACGCAGGAACCATCGCCGGGCCCCGCCGGCCAGGCTGCTACGACCTGGACGGAACTTGCATTCAACGATGATCCTGTCATGACCGGATGGCTTGAGGGTCCCAGCGGGTACGGATATAGCAATGATTCCGGCGAACTGCAGTTAATCGGAACTCAATTGAACGACATGCGGGGAAACTACATTTCCGTGTATGCACGTCTGCGGTTCACACTCTTAGCAGAGCAGATAGACGGCTTGTCTGACTTGCAGGCCGAGGTTTACTATGACGATGCTTTCGTATTGTATCTGAACGGTGTGCGCGTGGCGGACTCCGGGGACATTACCGGCAATCCGCCGCTATTCGACCAGGGCGGGGGACAGGCTTCGGATGGCCAAGTAGCTAATGTGAACCTGTCCAATAGAATAAACCTGCTGGTTCCAGGCACCAATGTCCTGGCCATCCAGATTCATAATGCAAACCTCTCCAGCAGCTCCGACTGTCTTGGAACGCCAATCCTCAAAGCTGTCATCGAGGCGCAGAAAGGGTCCGTTGATCCCCGCGCCCGCTTGCTCATCAACGAAGTTCTGGCCAACAGTGACGCGGCCACCGGGGCCGATCGGATCGAGCTGTATAACCCAGGCCCAACCGCGGTCAATCTGAGCAACGTTTATCTGAGCGACGATGATGCTGACCTGCTAAAGTACAAGATTCCGGATGGTGTCATTCTGCAGCCCGGTGATTTCCGGGCATTCAGCGAAGGCGAGTTCGGTTTCGGATTGTCGGCTTCCGGCGAGACAATTTACGTGACGGCGGCCAGTGATGATGCGGTGCCCGTACCGGTTCGCGTGCTGGACGCGGTCAAATGCGGGGCAATGGAGCCGGAAGTAACGTTCGGCCGGTTCCCGGATGGGGCCGATTCTTTCGCATTCCTGTCTTCAGCAACATTTGGTCAGCCTAATGCCAGGCCGGCTATAAACAACATCGTGATAAACGAAATAATGTATCATCATGGCACGCGGGACGAACGCTACGAGTATATCGAGCTTTATAATCGCGGCACCGATATGGTCTCTCTCGCCGGGTGGACTTTCACCGACGGTATCAGTTACACCTTCGGTCCCGGCACGCAATTGCCGACGGACTCGTATCTGGTAGTAGCGAAAGACCCGAACTTTATCGCCGGTGTGTACAACAATCTTGTTGTCGGCACAAACCTGGTAGGGCCGTACACGGGCAGTCTTGACGATCACAGCGAGCGTATCCGGCTGTCGTATCCGTATAATGACGTGGATCCGCTCACCGGCGACGTCGAGGTCCTGATGATAACTGCTGATGAGGTTACTTATTACGATGGGGGCCGATGGCCGAGCTGGGCCGACGGCCAGGGGGCAAGCCTTGAGCTGCGCGACCCTGACAGCGACAACGATACGCCGGATGCCTGGGCCGACAGCGACGAGTCCGGCAAGACCACATGGGAGCAGTTCTCGTTTACTATTAACAGTAACGATTCCAGGTACACTCACAACCGTGTAACCGTCTTTGATCTTATACTGCTCAATCGTGGAGAGGTTCTCATTGACGACCTGGATTTGATAATCGGTGGTACGAGCCAACTCAGCAACGATGACTTCGAGAGTGGCGAATCCAGTTGGCGGATTCTCGGCAATCACGTTCGCTCATTCGTAACTACGGAAGATCGCCACTCCGGTGCTCGATCGCTGCACCTGATTGCGACCGGGCACGGTGATCCCGGTGCCAATCGCATCAACCAGTCGTTTTCCGGTGTCACGGCTGGTACAGTAACATTCAGCGGCTGGGCCAGGTGGTTGCGGGGAACGCGGTACCTTTTGCTACGGACGACGAGTGAACGGTCGCCGGTTCAGCCACCCCGACCGGCACATTCTTTCGAGCTGACTATGCCCATGAACCTGGGCACGCCGGGCAGGCAAAACACGGCGTTTGTGTCCAACCGGGGCCCCGACATTCTCGATGTACAGCATGTGCCCGTTCTGCCAGCCGGTGGTGAGCCGATTATCATTACAGCCCGCGTTACTGACAATGATGGTGTCGGAACAGTCAATCTTTTCTATCGTTCAGAAGGCGGCGGTACATTCAGAAGTACGCCTATGCTCAACAACGGTTCCGGCAATGATCTAATCGGTGGGGACGGCATCTACACAGGCACGATTCCAGGTGTCTCCAGCGGCACAATGCTGGCTTTCTATATCGAGGCTTCAGACGGTTCGGCGTTAACCCGGTTTCCAACCAAACTGGACCCATCGGCGGATGTGCCCGACCGAACCTGTATGGTTCGTGTCGGGGATACTCAATTGAATACTAAATTTGCTACTTACCGTATCTGGATGTCCGATGACGTAATCAACGTGTTCCGCTCGCGTCCTAATCTCTCGAACGAGTTAATGGATTGCACGTTCGTCTACAACGATACCGAGATATTTTATAATGTCGGCCTGCGATACCACGGCAGCCCGTTCATCCGCAGCGGCTCCGGCCGGGACCCGCGCGACCGCTATGCCTACCGGATCGACTTCCATCCGGACCAGAAATTCCACGGACGCGAGGAAATAAATCTCGATAACACCGAGGATAGCAGCCGCGGCCCGCTCCAGGAACGAGCATCATACTGGTTCTACAGGCAGATGGGCCTGCAGTATTCGATGCAGGAGTATGTGCGTCCGATTATTAACGGCAGGAGCAATGGAATCTACGAGGACGTTCAGAAGGTTGACGGCGACTATATTGACAAATGGTTTCCGGATGACAACCAGGGCTACATTCACAAGATCGATGATTATTTTGAGTACACCGCCGACGGCACGGGATACTCGAACCTCGATGAAGGGCTGAAATACGATTCGAGTCACCCGCGGCTCAAGGAGACCTATCGCTGGGAATTCGAGAAGAGGTCGCACCGCGATGACGATAACTGGGATCATCTTTTGGATTTTGCCGCCGCCTTTAATACACCTTCGAGCAGTACGATGTATGAGAGTAATGTCGAATCGGTTGTTCATCCCGAATACCTGGCGCGAGTTCTGGCGATTCGTCACGCCGTCGGCGACTGGGACAGCTATGGCTACCGGCGCGGTAAGAACAACAGCTTCTACTACGCCCTGCCGGAGGGCAAGTGGTACCTGCTGCCCTGGGACATCGACTTTACGCTTGGCGCGGGCGACGGGGCCAACACAGATCTGTTCTCGATGGTCACCGGCCAGTTTCCGGAGGTCGATCAATTTTTACACTATCCCAAATACCAGCGGATGTACATGCAGGCATTCGCAGAGCTGGTGAACGGCCCGTGGCAAACTTCGTACGGAACGGCTAATCCACCTACTGAGTTCGATAAGTTTCTGGACGACTCGGCCAACGCTTTGATGGCCGACGGCCAGGGCAACGGCAGAAGAGACCAAATCAAACAGTTCGTGCGAAACCGACGATCCTATATCTTGTTGCAGATTCCGTCTATGATCTTCGAGATAACGAACAATGGCGGCAGCGATTTCTTTACATCAGCATCGACGGTAACGATTACAGGCGTCGCTCCGGTGGAAGTAGCGGGAATCTCGGTCAACGGTACGCCTTTGCCGACGGAATTCTCGGGCAGCAGCGTGTTCGATGTGGATGTTGAAATCGCAGAGGGCGCGAATCTGCTCAATCTTCAGGGACTCAATGGTGTCGGTAATCCTGTAACCGGTGCTACGGACTCAATTACAGTAACCCGCATTATACCTTTAGAGATTACTTCGGTAACACCGAATCAGGCCTATAACGATGGTACTGTACAGCTTACGATAAACGGAGAGGGCTTTAAGCCGGGATCAATGACCTCCGTGGCGCTGACTCTCGCCTCGGAAGAAGTAGGTTTTGACGCACTCTACGTCCAGAACGATCATGCGTTTGACCGTATTAACGCGGCGACACTATTGCTCGACGATCCGGGCCGCGGCGTTGGCAATCCCATCCATGTCGTTCATGAATGGATCAACCTCTGGAATACCGGTAGCCGCGGAGTATTTACCACCAACGAACAAAGGTTCACCCCGCCGTTCCAAAGGAGTGCCAATAACTTCGCGGTCAGATTCACAGGCTATATTTTTGTTTCTTCTCCGGGAGTGCGGTACTTCGGCGTGAATTGTGACGATGGATTCAGCTTGTGGATAGACGGTCAGCTCGTCGGAGAATATGCGGATCCTCATGATCCGGCGACAAGTGATGTCCTGCAAAACCGAACCGACGGCACGATGACCTTCGATTTTCCGGCGGCCGGCAGCTACTATTTGATTCTTGACTACTATGAAAATAGCGGGGGCGAAGAGATCGAGTTCTTCCAGACCGATTCCAATGGTGCCGATCGTCGATTGATTAATATCGATTCCGAGCTGGTCGTCTTCCGGGACAACGACACGAGAATCAGTGCTACCGACGTTGTGATTGTGGACGAGAATACAATTACCTGCCAGGTCGATCTTGCCGGCGCCGAGCCTGGGGCGTGGAACGTGGTTGTAACGCCTGAATATGGTGACGCCGCAAAGGGCGTTCTGCCCGGAGCAGTGGAGGTTAGCAGTCAATAGGGTTGTACGGCAGATTAAACGCTTAAGTCAACCAGGCCGCCAGGATCAAGGCTTGTTGCCTATAGAAATATTGTTTTATTTCTAAGGGGCTTTAATTACTTTCTGTTCTATGAAGACTTTGCCGGTCATGTAATCTGTGAATGTTACCTTGACTGTTAAGGGTTCATCCAGACCCTCAATTTTGTCGGGCACTTCGAATGTCAATCTGTAATTGATGGTTACCACCGTTGCGAACCAGAGCTTTTTTAGCTCACCCGGCTCTACTTTCCACTGGCCGAGCAGGGCCTGGCCGTTGGTTTTGTTCAGGTCCCATAGCTGGACATCCACGGCGCCGACCGCCTTTATTATGTCACCCTGTTCGTCGACCGGTTGTATATAGACAATCAGCTTTTCCTTCTTGCCGTCTTTATCTTTATCAAAGAAGCCTGTATACCTGCCAATTTTGACACTCTCAAGCCGATTAAGATTTTCGAGCCTTACCTCTTCGGGCAGCCCGGACAGGACTTGTATTTGCTGCTTGAGCTGTTTGTTCTCGCTCTCGGACTGTTCGATTTGCTTTTGTTGCTGTGTTTTCTCCTGCGTCAATTGTTCTATCTGTACGGCCAGCAATTCTTTTCCATTAGGATTTGCACAGCCTGTGACCATGATTAAAAAAATTAAAAAGCAAAATGCAAAATGTAAAATTGATGAAGTCATCATCGCTTTGTGATGATTCCACAATTTTGATTTTTTATATTTGATTTTTGATATTGGACATTGGGCGTTCATTATTCTTGCTCTTGTTCCGGTTCTCTGACGATTTCGGGCGCCTTTTGAAGCACCCTGTCGGCCAAACCGTATTCGATTGCTTCGGCAGCGTCAAGCCAGAGATTCCGGTCACAGTCTTTCTCGACTTTCTCGGTGGTTTGGCCCGTATGCTGTGCCAAAATATCGTAAAGGCGAGCACGCAGCCGTAATATTTCCTTTGCTTCTATATCCAGGTCGGTAGCCGGTCCAATCAATTGCCCTGAGATTAGCGGTTGGTGAAGAAGAACACGGTTGCTTGCCAGCAGGAACCGCTTGCCGGGATGACCTCCGGCCAATAATACCGCCGCCATACTTGCTGCCTGTCCCACGCAATAAGTCGCTACCTCGCAGCGCAAAAACTGCATCGTATCATAGATGGCAAGCCCCGCCGTGATTGCGCCGCCGGGTGAATTGATGTAAAAATGAATGTCCTTCTTGGCATCTTCATTGCTCAGGAAAAGCATTTGGGCGATGATTAGATTAGCAGTCGCATCATCAATCGGCCCGCCGAGAAAAACGATTCTGTCCTTCAACAATCTTGAATAAATATCATAGGCACGTTCCGTTCGACCACTTTTCTCAATGACTATTGGTACCAGATTCTGATTTAAGCTCATGTTTTATTCCCCGTATTACGTTTTACTTCTTGTCTTTCTCGTCTTTGTTTTTTTCCTCTTCTTCCTTCAGGACTTCATCGATAAGGCCGTATTCGTGAGCCTCGTCAGCAGTCATATACCTGTCCCTTTCAGTTTCAGCGGCAATTTTTCCGACCGGCTGACCGGTATGTTTTGCGAGCAGCTCATTTATCATGGACTTAGCCTTGAGAATCTCTTCGGCCTGTATCTTAATGTCGGCTGCCTGGCCGCTAACTCCGCCCCAGGGCTGGTGCAGCATTATTTTCGCATGCGAAAGGGCGTGACGTTTGCCCTTTGTGCCGGCTGCAAGTATTATGGCGGCTCCGGATTGAGCCCTGCCGATGCAATAAGTCGCAATCGGAGAGCTGACAAACCGCATAGTATCATAAATTGCCATTGTATCGTCCACACTGCCGCCCGGAGAATTGATGTACAGGCTGATTTCACTGCTGCGCTTCAGATTGTCAAGGTACAGCATCTTCATGATGACTTCGGCAGCCCTTTGATATGATATTTCACCTATCAGAAAGACGATGCGATTCTCCAGTAACATATCATCCAGGCTCATCTGGCGATAGCGTTGATACTGG
>CAZHBL010000211.1:0-8585 GCA_964530105.1 uncultured Pirellulales bacterium
GGATTTACCATGATGGCCTGATTCAGATCGTTAATGGTAAAGTACGTGCGGATCTCGCGCAGCGGGTAGCAGTCGGTTCCGTAGGAAAGCGCAAACAACTGAAGTTTCCTGCCCGCGACAAGGTCCTCGATCACGTGGCCGCCGCCGTAGCGAAACTCTCCCGGAGGGTACATATTAGCCGGGTCGCCGTGCCGCAGTTGAGTCGCGCCAAGGTAAACATCGACAGCGGCAATTCCCGTGTAGACGAGAACATCCTCGATCCATGCTTCCGACATGCGGATTTTAGGCTTGGAATGCCCGAAGTTGAGGAAACATCCAGAGGAGCACATCGGGCCGAATGTCGCCGTGGTAACGACATCCACTTCTTTCGCTGCCGCTGAGAGCCCCTTTTTGTCAACGTAGTCGACAATTTCATCCGCAGTCAGAACAACAGCCTTGCCCGACTCGATGCGATTGTTGATTTGTTCGTATGTTTTCATAATTCATTCGGCTCCATAAATCGAATCCTGTATGGCCCGGATTCTTTACATCAAAAGCAAAAGCTTTCAGTATACGTATTCAGAATGGCCCTGTCAATTATCACATCCAGCTATAATCGCCCCAATTAGCGGATTCTTTCATAAAGCCCATGTTCTATAGATTGCATGACGGATGAGCCTCTTAAACAACACAATATAAGGGTCTAATTAAAAGCCTGATTATCCTTGACTTGCGAACATTGGGAAGTTACAATCGTATTATAAACAACTTATCATGAGGAGCCGAGAGTTCCTATAACACACTAAAACTATCGAGTTTGGGATTGTAATAACGCATAAATGAGATCGGAAAAGACAACAGCAACTTCGGTACTCGTTGTTTTGCTAATTTACATATTTATGGCGGGCAACACATCCGGTGAGCTTGCGTTGTGCATAGGTGCAAACTGGCATATCGCCCTTGAGCCGCTTTCTCATGAACATTATTATAACCGCACGCATATCGAACAAAACGAATCGTCTTCACCGGGACATGAACATGACGGGCATTTGGATAGCCCGCACCGCAAGCCCTGCATCGATATCCCGATCTTCGTAGGCCCAACCAACAACCGACTTGTCCTAAAACCGGTCAAACCGAATTCAAATAATTTGTTTTCTCTGTCTGAATCAGAATCAACTTCCAATTACCAATTCATATTATCGGCCGTTCCCTGCCGATACTCTCCCGCTACGGATAAAAATCGATTTCTGCGCTCCATTATTCTGTTAGTGTAGTCTTACAATCGCGATTGACGAAAAGCCAACTTTAAAACGGAAATCGTAAATCGAAAATCTTAAAAATCGACAAGCTTCGTCCTGATATTTGGAAAATTCCGTATATGTTAAATAAAAAATCAATATTGCTCATAATCTCATCAGTGATTGTATTTTACGGCTGTGGCCATCAGAATGACAAGGCCGCTCCTTTTACAGGAACCGACAAGATACAAGCGACGCAAGCCAAATACTTGTCGGATAAAACATACGCAAACTATGCTCCGGCCGCACGACCGGATGATCCCAAAGGCACTATCACTTTGCGTGACGCCGTTGCTTTTGCATTGATTAACAATCCCAAACTCAAAGCGTTCTCGCTGGATATAAGGGCCGCCGAGGCAAGAAAACTACAGGCCGGCCTCTTGCCGAATCCCGAAATCGATTTGGGAATCGAGGAATTCGGGGGCACTGGCGGCCGGGCCGGTTTCGATTCCTCTGAGACCAGCATCCAGATCGGTCAGTTGATAGAGCTTGCAGATAAACGCTCCAAGCGAACACATTTGGCAACAATTGAAAAAGATCTTGCCGAATTGGATTTCAAGTCCAAACGCCTCGACGTAATGAGTAACGTGGCCGGAGCTTTTATCGATGTATTGGCGGCACAGGAGCATTTGAACCTTTCGAAAGAGTTAGTCGATCTGTCCGAAAAGGCTTATTCAACCGTTGCCGAGCGGGTCAGGGCCGGTCAGGATTCTCCTATCGAAGAAACGAAAGCTAAAATAGCTTTATCAAATACACGTATCGAATTCGAAAGGGCCGCCAAAGAACTGGTTTCGGCGCGTCACCAATTGGCGGCCGCATGGGGCAGTTCTAATCCCACATTCGAAAAGGTTTCGGGAGGATTCTACGACATGTCACCCGCTCCGTCTCTTGAGGAACTGGCCGGTCTGATTTCACAGAATCCGGATATGGCCCGCTGGCCGGCAGAAAAAGAAAGAAGACTTGCCGCTTTGGATCTGGAGAAAGCCAGAGCCGCTTCGGATATCAAACTCGGAGGCGGCATTCAGTACTTCGACGAGGGGGACGATTCGGCATTTATTTTGGGCCTTTCAATTCCCATGCCGCTGTTTGACAGAAATCAGGGAAATATCCAGGAAGCCATGTACATGCTGGCAAAAACCGAAGAGCAGCGCAAAGCAGTCGAAACCGACCTTCGGGCCGCGTTAGCCGAAGCTTCGACGAAGCTCTCAAGCTCATTCAGCGAGATAAATATCATCAAGAACGATGTATTGCCGCTTGCCAGAAGCGCCTTCGATGCCGCCGGGCAGGGGTATCGTGAAGGCAAGTTCGAATACCTGGTGGTATTGGATGCACAGCGAACATTTTTCGAAGTCAGGGCAAGATTTATCGAAGCTTTAGCCGGCTATCACAAAGCAAGGGCCGATGTAGAACGTTTAATCGGCCGGGACATCGACAGCGTACAAAATTCTCTCGAAGCAAAAGCTCAGGAAAGTAATTAGGAGGACTTAATAATGTCCGAAAAAAAACGCCAGAATAATATTTCTATCAGACCAAAAACAAATAACCTTGGTACGGCCTTGTTCTTATTCGTTGTTCTGACCGGAGCTATACTTTGGTTGTCCGGAAACCTGCATTTCGGATCACGAAACTTCGCGGACATCGGGATCCTCGATACCGGTCATGGAGACGAGCACGAATCTCAAACCAATGAGTCTATATCTCGTGAACAGAGTCTCGAAGAAGCTATGTGTGAGCATGGGAAGCGCACGATTGACTGCGATATATGCCGGTATGAATTAGGCGTGGTTAAACTTCAACCTTCGGTTGCGAACGCATTAATCGAAACAACCGTAGTTAAGGACACGCCGCGGATAACGACTTTGAAGCTCACCGGCCAGGTGCAGTTAGACGAGACAAGAGTCGTAGATGTCGTATCGACAGGTTCCGGCCAGGTCAAACGGGTGGAAAAGCTGCTGGGCCAGGAAGTGGCAAAAGGAGACACGCTGGCTGTTATTCACTCGGCCGATTTAGGACAGGCAAAAGCACAATTCCTGGAGGTCCAGGCAAGGCTGGAATTGGCGACCTCGACATTCGAGCGAGAAAAGGAGCTTTACGAAAAAAAGATCAGCAGCAAGGCCGATTACCTCGGCGCTTCGAGCGAACTTAAGGCCGCCCAGGCTTATTACGCAGCGGCTGAAAGAAGACTGCGTCTTTTCGGCCTTGACGCCGAGCAAATAAATGCAATCAAAAGTGAAAAAGAGAACGGTCTATTTGCGCAACTTCTGCTGCGAGCACCGCAGTCCGGCACGATTATCGCCCAGAATATCTCCACCGGCGCACTGGTCGATACAACCCAGAGCCTATATACAATTGCCGATCTGTCCAATGTCTGGGTCTGGTACGACCTTTATGAGAAAGATTTGGCGGTTCTTCACGATCGGCTCTTATCAGGTCGAACGGTCCCGGCAAAGGTGCGGGTAAAGGCCTTCGAAGGTGAAGTGTTCGACGGAGTAGTTGACCTTATCGGCAGTCAGGTAGATGAACATACACGCACCGTGAAGCTCCGCGTCCAGGTGAAAAACGAACAGCGCAAACTCAAGCCGGGAATGTTCGCAGAGGCCGAAATATCCATTCGGCTCGAAGGCAGCATAATGGCGGTTCCCTCCAGCGCTGTCCTTTCTGACGAAGGCAAGACTTTTATTTTTCAGCACTGGAAAAAGGATCTGTGGGTACGCCGCGATGTGCGGGTGGGAGAAGATCACGAAGGTATGGTTGAGGTACTAAACGGAATCACAAAAGGAGCCACGGTCGTTTCCCGCGGCGCATTTATGCTCAAGAGCGACATCCTGAGAGAGAAAATGGGCGCCGGCTGTGCCGATTAGACAAAAGGAAACTGACCAATGTTGGACAAATTACTGCACTTTATCCTGCACCAGCGACTCCTGATTATCCTTGCTGCAATATTATTGCTGGGGGCCGGAGTTATCGCCTGGAATCACCTGCCGATAGACGCCTTCCCGGACGCAACCAATCAGCAGGTTATGATTCTTACCGAGGCCCCCGGGCTGACGCCGACGGAAGTCGAGAGACTGGTAACATTTCCCATCGAGATCAACATGGGCGGTCTGCCCGGCGTCAGACAGGTTCGGTCCCTGTCCAAAATCGGATTGTCACAGGTTATCATTATTTTCGAGGACAACGTCGATACGTATTTCTCCAGACAAGTCGTTTTTGAGCGTCTGGCTCAGGCCGCGGATCAACTGCCGGAGGGAATTGAGCCGGAATTAGGCCCGATTTCAACGGGACTCGGAGAGATATATCAGTACATACTTGAGGCCGGCTATTACTGCCCCAAGCACAAGCATGTTTGGTCGCATACGCAAGGCAAATGCCCCGAATGCGGCGATGCTCTGACCATGAGTAATTATAGCCTTATGGATTTGAGAACGATTCAGGATTGGGTGGTTAGCCCCCAGCTTCGCCGATTGGCCGGAGTAAACGAAGTGAATAGTTTCGGTGGATTCGTCAAACAATACCATGTAATTCCAGATCCGGCCCTTCTGCTTAAGTACGGAATTTCTTTAAATGACATTCTGGAAGCTCTCGGATCGAACAATTCTAACGCCCCGGGCAGTTACATCGTCAGAGACTTCGAGCAGATCAACGTGATTGCCAAAGGTCTGGCGCAAGGTATCCCGGATATCGAAAAAATCGTACTCAAAGCAGAGAAAGGAACACCTGTTTATCTCAGGGATGTGGCCGAGATACGGATCGGGAGCCAGACAAGAAACGGAGTTGTCACGAAAGACGGACAAGGAGAGGTGGTATGCGGGATGGTCATCATGCTAAAAGGGAGCAATTCGAAGCACGTGGTCGACCGTGTCCGCGCAGAGATACCGGAAATCCAGAAATCACTTCCGGCGGGCGTGAAAATTACCCCATTCTACGACCGGACCAACCTTATCCAGGCGTGCATTCGGACCGTCTCAACGGCCCTCAGCCAGGGAATCATCTTTATTATCCTGGTTCTGTTCATCGTTTTGTGGGATATTCGTGCCGCCCTGACCGTTGCGGTCTCGCTGCCTCTGACCGCCGCGGCGACTTTTATACTAATGGGCTGGCAGGGAGTAACGGCCAACCTTATGAGCCTGGGCGGTCTCGTCATCGCCATCGGAATGATTGTGGACGGCGCCATAGTGGTTACCGAGAACATCGCCCGGCACATGCATGACAAGGCCAATTCGGATATACCGAGAATTACCGTCGCCCTCGAAGCCGTACGAGAGGTAGCAAGGCCGGTAATGTTTGCGATTTTGATTATTGTGGTCGTTTTTCTGCCACTTTTTACACTCCAGGCTATGGAAGGCAAGATGTTCAAACCGCTGGCACTGACTATATGTTTTGCTCTTGCAGGATCGCTGGTAGTATCGCTGACAATCGTACCGGTTCTTGGGTCCTTGGTAATTAAACGCTCTGCGGGCAGGACGCGTGAGAATCCGCTGATTCGAATAATTCATGCGGTTTACACGCCTGTATTGACTCTTGCCATACGCGGGCGGTGGATTACTATTGCCATCGCCGGGGCTCTCATGGTCGGAGCGTTTTCCGTTCTGCCCAGGATTGGAACAGAGTTTCTACCGCCGCTGGACGAAGGAGCGCTGGCCATAAACGTTGTACGTTTGCCTACCGCCAGTACCGAAGGCTCTGCAAAACAAGCCTCGGAAATCGAGCGCAGACTGCTTGAAAAGTATCCTGAGATTACCACGGTCGTTTCCAAAACCGGGCGGGCTGAAATCGCCGAAGATCCGATGGGGCCGGAGCAAACCGACGTTTTGATTATGTTTAAGCCGGGTTACGAAAAGGAGTTCGGCCGGTCAAAAGAGGAAATGGTGCAGGCAATCAGTGACGAACTGGCTGCTTTTCCCGGAATAAGACCTGCTTTCTCACAGCCGATTGCCCTGCGGGTAAATGAGCTGATCAGCGGCATCAAATCCGACGTAGCCATCAAGATATTCGCGGATGATATCGATGTCCTGTCCAGCACGGCAGAAAAAATCGCACCGATTCTCACCGGCATCAAAGGGGCTGAGGATGTCAAGATAGAGCAGCTCTCCGGCTTTTCTCAGATCGAGATACAGCCGGATCGTGAAGCTACGGCCCGGCACATGATAAATATCAAGGACATAAATCTGCTGGTCGAAACGGCAATTGGAGGCAAAGTAGCAACCACCGTTTTCGAGGGACAAAGAAGATTTGCCGTACAAGTACGCTTCCCTGCTGAAAAAAGAGCGGATATCGGTGTCATCGAGCAGCTTTTAGTACCCTCTCCGCTTGGCTACAACGTTCCGCTCGGAGAGCTTGCCGCAGTTCGGGAAGTCGAAGTGCCGGCCCAGATAAGCAGAGAGGACTCCGGAAGAAGGCTTATCGTCGAATGCAACGTCCGAGGCCGGGATATCGGGAGCTTTGTCGAAGAAGCCCGGCAGAAACTCCAAGTTGTTGAAGACGGTCTGCCGGCCGGATGCAGGCTCGCATGGGGCGGACAGTTCGAGAACCAGCAGCGGGCAATGGCGCGTCTTAAGATTGTCGTGCCTGTCGCACTACTGCTTGTCTTCGTGATGTTGTTCAGCTCACTGAATTCCATCAAAAGCTCGCTCATCATCCTCACAAACCTGCCCTTTGCTGTCGTCGGGGGCATCATGGCCATCTACTTGTTGAAAATACATCTAAGCGTCGCGGCGTCTATCGGCTTTATCGCCCTGTTGGGAGTCGCGGTTGAGAATGGATTGGTTCTCGTCAGCTTCTTTGACCAGTTGCGCAAACGCGGCAGGAACGTGTATGACGCCGTCTTAGAAGCCTGCCGGCTCCGAGTACGGCCCCTAATAATGACCACAATGACCACTCTTATGGGGCTTCTGCCGATGCTCTACGCCTCTGGATCAGGTTCCGAAATCCAGCAGCCTCTCGTGGCGGTTATATTCGGCGGGCTTATAAGCTCGCTGGTATTGACTCTTATCATATTGCCTGTCCTTTACCTGTTGTTCAACCATGGTAAAACCGTCGCAGGCACATAAAAACCATGTAAGCTTTTTTTCAATAATAGAACAATATCCTTGCTCCAGCAGTAAATAGCAATATAATAACGGTGAGAAATACTTAGAAATTGTAATGATCGCGTAGCGAAGCCTTGACGCAAAAGCACATGGCATAGTTCAGTACTCGCCTCAAGACCTATCTTCCGAATCATTTGTGTAGCTATACTTGTGCTTTTGAAAGTAATGGTTAATGCATTTCGATAAATTTAACTCCCTGAAAATCGGGAATCTGCAAATCAATCTGCCTATCATCCAGGGAGGAATGGGAATTGGTATCTCTCTTTCAGGCCTGGCTTGTGCCGTGGCCAATGAGACGTTCAGGTATCACTGGAAGTGCCTGAAAAGCTGCAATTTCAAAAAAGTGCCGTATTGTATTGCCCAGGCCCTGACCAATGCCAAAAAAGGCAATCTTAACAAAGGATTTGCTTTCGCGGGAGCGAACGCTTACCGGGTGGAGCGAATCATCAGTGTCAAAGAGTTGTCGAGACGCTGGTGACCGAATATATGGCCGAGCAGTGTAAAGAACCAATCGTATCCGGAATCCGGGACACACAAGAGGTAGAAAAAATTACGCAACCGCTTTGACCGCCTTTATCATCAGCCTATCCAGCCTTGTGTTTATCCTGCTCGTGTAGTATCATCGAGTATTTAAATCGAGTAACTATTTTAAGAGTTTATTATGCATTCGAATTATATTCGTAACGTAGCGATAATCGCCCACGTAGATCACGGCAAAACAACACTGCTTGACCAGCTTTTATATCAATCCGGGATGTTTCGGACCGAGGATCTCGACAAGCTGGCGGGAAGTGAGCATGGATTGATTATGGATTCGAATCCCATAGAACGGGAGCGAGGTATAACAATCCTGAGTAAAAACTGTGCGATTTACCATACGGATTCCCGGGGCAAAGAATACAAAATCAACATAATTGATACACCGGGACACGCCGATTTCGGCGGTGAGGTCGAACGCGTTTTGAAAATGGCGGACGGCGTATTGCTCCTGGTCGACGCATTCGAAGGGCCTATGCCCCAGACAAGGTTCGTGCTGACCAAGGCGCTCGAGCACAAGCTGCGACTTATTGTCGTGGTCAACAAGGTGGACCGGGAAAACAGCAGGCCGGACGATGTCGTCAATGAAGTGTTCGACTTGCTCGTCCAGCTCGACGCCAACAATGAAGCGCTCGATTTCCCCCTGATATACGCCTCGGCCAAGGAAGGATGGGCCACG
>CAZHBL010000212.1:0-8575 GCA_964530105.1 uncultured Pirellulales bacterium
TTCAGGCTCGTATTATGGAATCCACAGCCGGTTTTCTTAAGAAACCTCAATAAACTTCCAGCCTGGATACAAAAGGCTAAAGTAAAGATTAAAGAAAATTCTATGTTAGGATTGGTACCATCCAGTTGGTTAAGATGCTTATCATTATTGTCGGCAGTTCTTTTGATAATTGTTAATGATCCAGTTCAGGTGCTGGGTCAGAAACCTTCAGGTGAAAAAATAGCCGAGAAACGCTATCAGGCAACGCTGTTGCTTAAAGTTGACGGTGTGCCTTTTGAGTTCGTGCAGATTCCGGCCGGTGAATTTCTGATGGGCTCCGAGACGGGTGACAGCGACGAAAAACCTGTACACCGGGTTCGAATCGATGAGAGTTTCTATATGGGCAGGACAGAGGTAACCGTCCGGCAATTCCAGGCGTTCGCGGAGGCGACCGGGTATAAAACCGAGGGCGAGAAGGGCAATTGGGCTGCGACTTACCATCCGGCTGGATTTCCCATTGTGCCCGGCCATGCGCACCATTGGCGTCAGCCGGGATTCCGGCAGACTCAGGACGATCCGGCAGTGTGCATAAGCTGGAACGATGCCATAGCGTTCTGTAAGTGGCTCTCACAGGAAACGGGCGAATACTGCCGATTATCCAGCGAAGCGGAGTGGGAATATGCCTGCCGAGCCGGCGGCGATGCGGACTCTTTGCAGAATCTCGATGAGGTGGGCTGGTATCGTGACAACTCAGAGAGCAGAACCCATCCGGTAGGGCAGAAGAAGCCGAATTCACTGGGATTGTACGATATGCACGGCAACGCATGGGAATGGTGCCTGGATCTCTGGCACAGCAATTACCAGGGGGCGCCAGCCGATGGCAGTCCATGGCTGACCGAAGATTATTTACCTATGGCTGCGATTCGGCGCGTGCTGCGTGGGGGCGCCTGGTGCAGGCGTGATTTTAAGTTGAGCGGCACATATCGCTATCGAGGTACGCCGGATTTCAGAAGCGACGGCACGGGATTTAGAATCGTTTGTTCTGCGACGACTGTTGATGATGAACCTAAAATTGGCAAACAAGCCTACAAACGACCAGAGAAAGAACTCCCGCCGTCAGTGGAAAATAACAAGGATCCCGATCTTGTGTTTACTGTTCAAGGCGAGACCTTTGAATTAGTGCGAATTTCACCGGGGCAATTTATGATGGGCTCGGAGAGGGATATTGAGGAACAGCCGATACATCGCGTGCAGATTGATTATAGCTTTGACATAGGCAAGGCAGAGGTAACTGTCCGGCAGTTCCGTGCTTTCATCGAAGCGACGGAATACCAGACCGACGCCGAGAAAGAGCGATGGGCCTGGACTCGTTCAGGTGAGCGGGACTGGGACCCCGAGGCTCTTATCTGCTGGTGGAACCTTCCGTTCAAGCAAACCGATAATGACCCTGCCGCTTGTATAAGCTGGTTCGATGCGATGGAATTCTGCCGGTGGCTTAGCAGCGAAACCGGCATGAACATCCGCCTGCCCAGCGAAGCGGAATGGGAATATGCCTGCCGGGCTGGCACCGATGGTGACTTCGCCGGAGACGTGGATCAGATGGCGTGGCATCGCGCCAATTCCGGGCATAGAACTCATCCCGTCGGCCAAAAGAAGCCTAACGCCTGGGGCTTGTACGATATGCACGGCAATGTTTGGGAGTGGTGCCTGGACATGTGGCATAGCGGCTACGAGTCCGAGCCAGCCGACGGCAGTCCCTGGATGGAAGTAAAGGTCTTTGAGCCCGTAATGCGCGGCGGTACTTTCATAAATCCGCAATGGTGGCTGCGGTCGGCAAACCACATGAGGAATAATCCCGGCAATAGATTCAGCTATAACCAGGGCATTAGAATTGTCCGTACTCGATAATAGTTGATTTGGAAATTCCACAGTAGGCGCATAAGCCCATACCGGTATAATAACAACCATGAAGAACAAAAGCGTTGTAGAAACTTTATCCAGACGGAATTTTTTTAAATACACAGCATGTTTCGCAGCAGACATGGTTTTGACAACCGGTTTGCGAGCAGGAACGAAGGAATCTTCTCCAAGCCCCAATTTTGTTTTCATCCTCGCAGATGACCTCGGCTGGGCGGATTTAAGCTGCTACGGCAGCGACCTGCACGAGACGCCCAATATTGACAAGCTGGCCCGGCAGGGCATGCGATTCACCGATGCTTACGCCGCGGCGCCGGTTTGCTCGCCGAGCCGCGCTTCGATAATGACGGGCAAGTACCCGGCCCGGCTGCACATGACCACCTGGTACGAAGCTTCTGCGAACCCGCCCCAGAACCGGAAGCTAATCCCGCCGGTCACACAAGGCAACATGCCTCTCGAGCAGGTAACTATCGCCGAAGTGCTCAAAGCGGCCGGCTACTTCACCGCCCACGTGGGCAAGTGGCACCTTGGCGATGCAGGGCACTACCCGCAGACGCAGGGCTTCAACGTCAATATCGGCGGGACATTCTGGGGTGCACCGGCTACGTTCTTCTATCCGTACAGTGGCTCGAAAAGATACGGCGGAGAGTACCGATATGTGCCGCACCTCGAATTCGGCACCGAAGGCGAGTACCTGACCGACCGCCTGACCGATGAGGCGCTGCGAGTTATGGACAAGGTCAAAGACAAGCCGTTTTTTCTCAACCTTTGCTACCATACGGTCCATACACCAATCGAAGGAAAACCTGAACTTGTCGAGTACTATAAGAATAAAGTAAGGCCCGGCATGAATCATCAGAATTATGAATATGCGGCGATGGTCCACAGCCTCGACGAAAATGTCGGCCGAGTACTGGACAAGATTGACGAGCTTGGCCTTGCCGAGCGCACAATTGTCGTGTTCTTCTCCGACAATGGCGGTTACATCAACGAGTTTAATCAAAAAGTCGTAACCAATAATTATCCGCTGCGCTGCGGCAAAGGCTCGCTGTACGAAGGCGGTATCCGTGAACCATTGATTATTCGATGGCCCGGCGTAACACAAGCCGGCAGCGTTTGCAGTGAGCCGGTCAGTTCGATTGATTTCTATCCGACTTTCCTCGATATGACCGGTCTGGCCGGCGACCCGAAGCATAACGCTGATATGGACGGCATAAGCCTTGTGCCTCTTTTGAAAAATCCCGCCGGCAAACTCAAACGGAAGGTTCTGTATTGGCACTACCCTCACTACTATCCCACAACTACTCCGGTCTGCGCGGTTCGCCAGGACCACTGGAAGCTGTTGGAGTATTTCGAGGATAATCATATCGAGCTGTATGACCTAAGCAATGACATTGGTGAGCGGAACGACCTTGCTGAGAAAATACCCGAAGAGGCCGAAAAGCTTCGCAATCATCTTGACGCCTGGCGCAAAGCCGTTAGTGCCCAGATACCTTCTCCGAATCCGAAGTTCCGCTCTGGGACTCGAAAATAGGCTAACGAGCACTGTTTCTATTAAATGGATCCTCTACGAGAATATATAAGTGTAAAGATGAGTCGTGAGAATCTTGAGAATATTCCAGAATACACTTTGCCTACCTTCTATTCAATCCGATGGTACCGGCCGGGATACGAAAAACACTGGCAGACAGTCCAATCGCTTGCCGACGAGTATAACAGAGTAACTCCAAATCTTTTCGAAGAGCAATTCGGAACAGATACTCAACTGCTTTCCGAACGTCAGTGTTTTCTTTGTGACAGCGAAGAAAATATTATTGGAACGGCCACGGCGTGGCTCGATAATCAAGGCGAAAAGCCCCCCGGCAGAATCCACTGGGTGGCAATAATCCCGCAACAGCAGGGCAGGGGCCTGGCTAAGCCGCTTCTTACCATAATCTGCAAAAGACTAAAAGAACTTGGGCACAGCAAAACATACCTGACTACTCAGACCGTTAGAATACCCGCGATAAATCTCTACACCAAATTCGGATTCGCTCCTGTAGTCGACTCCGACCGTGATAGAGAGATATGGAAGAAGCTTCAGAAACACATAAAATATCCGTTATCTTTCTAAAGTTAGAGCTTGGTTTGTTTTTGAGTCCGGCAGGTTTTTTACAAAATTTGTTAAAGCACGGATTGTGTCGATATTGTAATCTTCTTCAACGTGATATACGTATACGAGACTGCCGCCGTCGTTTTTTTCATAAATACGTTTGGCCCAGCTTACTATTGGCTCGGTGCTTTCTGCGGACATATCTTGCGGCAGGGGGGCAATGCTTATCAACATGTCGTTTCCGAAAATCCGCCGGGCTTTTTTTATTGATGTCTCACCGCCGAGATCGAGAGAACAGAGATTTGTGATTTTCGAGAATGCCTGCAGGTGGTTTGTGCTCGGCCCACAGGAATGGAGCCGAACCGGGCCGAGCTTTTCTCCGATTTTCGATGTAACCGGCACCACGAACCTCTCGATGAGGTCCGGGCTGACCATGCAGGATGAACATTCGCCTACGTGCACACTGGTTATTGGTAAATCTGCGATGTCTGAAAAATGCCGGCAGAGAACAATAAACGCTTGGCCTATCCAGCCCATAATTTCCAGGCACTGCTGCGGTTCTGCTATCATATCCATAAAGAAAGTCTCGCCGAAGAATTTCTGGGCGGTGGTCATCACTCCATGTATTGCGACCCGGCCGGATGTGTCCCAGAAAAAAGGTGGGATCGGACGAAGCTGCTTTTGGGAATCATTTTGCACCCGGCGAATCTGCTTGTCGAAAAGCTTAATCAGCTCATGGTCGAGCAAACTTTCCGGCGCCGGCAGTTCGTCAACACTCTTTCCCAAAAGGCATCCCGGCGTAATGTCAGCGTCATAGCTGTCGTGGGGTACGAAATCGGCGCCCAGTAACATGCCGAGAATCATGTTTGGCTGAATGCCGCCAATCTGAATCTGGTTTTTGTCCCAGTAGTCGATTTGTCCCAGGTTGGATTCCGAATAGAATAGACGCATACCAGAAAATTGTGCCGCAGCGTATTCGTTGCATTTACAGTCAATAGCATAACGTCTGTCGGGATCGAAATAGTAGTCACGGTCAAACCTTACACCCAAAGCTTTGGCCATCCATCCTTTTGAAAGTGTTCCCGATATAGTTATCATTTCAATTCTCAAACGTGTAACAGGTCAAGGCTTGTCGTCCATCTCGCTGATGGCCACAGGCTTGCCCGATTCGGCGGAAAGGTCCGCAGCAAAACATACGGCGTGAGTTTGTGCCGCATCTTCCAGGTCCGGATATGGCCGTTTGTCGGCGACAATGCAATCGAGAAAGTGGGACACTTCACCTTCGAAAGGGTGATGGGCGACATCAGCACTGTCCGGCAGGATGCAGGGGATTTTCATAAAATCGTTTTGTCCGGGAAAAAGCTTCGGGGCAAAGATTTCGTTATTGCGAATCGTGCCCTCGGTCCCGTAAACTCCGATGTTGAACCTGTACGGCATCCTTGCGTCGAACGTAGTTGTGCTGCGCCCGATCTTGCCATCCTCGAATTCGACATTGACTGAAATTGTGCCGGGATACTCGATAGGATTCTCGGTTTTAATTTGGTAAGCGCAGACTTGCATGGCTTCGCTGCGTGCAAACCATCGCAGAGCATCTATCGCGTGACAGCCGCCGGTGAGGATTGCCGTTCCGCTCTGCTGACGGCTACCGTACCATTTATCCTCTGGGTTTAACCATATCCGGTGCATATAATCGACCTCCACCATGAAAATGTTGCCGAAAACGCCTTGTGTAATGAGCCGGTCGATTGTCATCAGCAGCGGATTCCAATGCAGCACAAAACCGACCAAAGTTTTAACCCTGGCCTTCTTCACGGCCTGTTGCTGCTTTCGCAGATCTTCCAGCGTTATTGCTACAGGCTTTTCAATTATTATGTGCTTGCTGGCCTCGGCGGCGGCGACGGCGTATTTCGTATGCAGATAATGGGGCGTGCAAACAACAACGATGTCAATGTCTTTACGCCGGAGCATCTGGTCGGCATCGGTTTCAATCGCACAATCCAAATCATACCGGTCACGATAACGTTCTGCATCTGCCCGGTTCAGGCTGACTAAGGCACGGATTTCCGAACGCTGGTCTTTCTTGAAGGCCTTTACATATTCCTCCGCCACCGCGCCGCAACCGATAATCCCCACGCCGAGTCTTTCCATAATTTGCTTCCTTTTTAGCGGTTATAATTATTTCACTTCATCGTTATTTGTGATTATAATAAATGTTATTGCTCTTTGAATACTATAATGCGGATTTTCGTATATTCATAATCCATTATTTTCGAGGTTTGAGCTATGGCTAATAAAATTATCTCTGTATGGATCCTGCCGGCGATTCTTTTTTTCTCAGCTTGTGTTGAAGCGGCAGTACAATCGAAACCGTTTGGCCAAACCGCCGACGGTAACCAGGTCACTTTATACGAGCTTCTTAACACCAATGGTCTGCGGGCAACTGTTATGGACTACGGGGCTATTTTGGTAAATCTGGAGGTGCCGGACCGCGATGGCAAATTGGCCGACATCAATCTCGGATTTGACGAGCTTGAGCCATACATCAAGAGAAGTCCGCTCTTCGGCGCCGTCGTCGGACGCTATGCCAACCGCATCGAAAACGCCAGCTTCACTATCGATGGTGTCGAGTATAATATTACAAAGAACGCAGGCAAAAATCACATCCACGGCGGCAACCAAAAAAGGTTCGACAAGGTCATGTGGAAAGGCGAAGGATTCCAGACCGCGGAAGGTCCGTCCGTTCGGTTTAACTTTCTCAGCAAGGACGGCGACGAAGGTTTCCCGGGCAATCTGAATTGCACGGTGACCTACACGCTGACAAACAAAAATGAGCTGAAGATAAATTACCAGGCCACGACGGACAAACCGACCGTCGTGAACCTGACCAACCACAGCTATTTCAATCTCGCCGGGGCCGGTAACGGCGACGTTTTAGGCCACGAAATTATGATTAACGCGGACTTCTACACGCCCGGCGATAAAGCACTCATCCCCACCGGCGAAATCCTCAGCATTAAGAATACGCCACTCGATTTTACCGAGCCGAAAACAATCGGAGCAAGAATCGAGCAACTGACCGAAACACGCGGCTACGACCATAACTACGTGCTGAAAAATTCCGATGGCTCGCTGACTCTTGCCGCACGTGTGTACGAGCCCGGCAGCGGCAGGATTATGGAAGTTTATACCAACCAGCCGGGAATGCAGTTCTATACGGCAAACGGCATGAGAGATGTCCAGGGCAAAGACGGCAAAGTTTATCAGAATCATTACGGCTATTGTCTCGAAACCCAGCACTTCCCTGATTCGCCCAACAAGCCGCACTTTCCCTCGACCATCCTGCGGCCCGGCGAAAAATATGACACGACAACGGTATTTAAGTTCTCGGCAAAATAAAAATTCCCGGATAACGAAGCGTCCGGCTTAGTTTAGTCGTCGTCTATTGCCGCTCTGCCGTGGAACTGGCCGAGGATGCAGATCAGCTCCTCATAGGGCATACAGCCGTTCTCGTTCGCATAATCCCATGCGAGTTGCGAGAAACTCTCGCCGTCCTTGTTTTCCAGCTCGGCAATCCCCGCCTCATTTTCCGCTATCCTGAGCAGCTCGGTTATCTCGTTATAGCGGTCATCGGCCAATCTGAGTAAATCGACAATGTGCTCCGGCACGCCATGCGCTTTTGCCAACTGCCTGCAATATCGCTCGTATAACCTTTGGCGTCTCTTTGCATTATCAGCATTATTTTCGTTGCGACTCATATTACTCCTCCGTTTTATTTTGCACGCGCTGCCGCCGCTCTTTCAATTCGCGCCAGGTAGTGAGGATAATTCCTTCGTTTTCGATAAACTTCTTGACGTCCGGATCGGTCATCAAGCGCGTTTCCGCCTCGCGGGCCGGGCCGGAGCCGGATATGTGCGAGAAGACCTCCGTCTGCACGGTGCAGTGGACGATAATTTCCGTAATGCCGGGCTTCATCTCGCGCAGTAATTTAATCAATTGCTCTTTCCGGCCTTCGTAGCTGTCGGCAGAGGTCGGCGACGTAACCAGATCGTCGATTACCGGAAGACCCGCCTGCCATACCCGGTTGGCAATCAGATATATCAGCGGCTTCAAAGCAGCGGTTTCGGCCTCGGCACTGATGTGCTGCATGTGCCCTCCCATCATCAGGATGGGAATCTGCTTTTCGATGCCGACCTTAACGTAGCGTTCGAGATACAGCGGATGAAAGCACGTTCCCATGTGTGAATCCAGATGCGTGGGCTTTATGCCCATCGCCAGGGCCTTGTCTATCTGGGCGCGCATTTCCGTTTCGACTTCGTCGGCAGTTGCGTGGGAGGCCACCTCGGCGACGCCGTGCCACATATAGCCGTCCGAATCCACAAGTCCCGGCACGGCCGGCTTGCCCGCGACCGGACCCCAGCGATACTTTTTCCATTCTGCCGTAAGCGTCAGGTGCACGCCGGCGTCAACCTGCGGATGCTCCTTCACATAAGCGCTCATTTCCGGCACCCAAGGGCACGGCATCATTATACTCATTGACGTAGCGACGCCGTCCTCGATGGCCTTGATTGCGCCCATATTCGAATTATG
>CAZHBL010000213.1:0-8541 GCA_964530105.1 uncultured Pirellulales bacterium
TTATATCAGAACAAGGAGCTTTTTTCAATGGGGTTGTGAGAAATGCGGGTTAGCCCCCAGGCTTGTCACGGGGGCTTTTCTTCTTTTTTTTCAATTAATCTCAGTTTTTTGTAAGTTTTCATCACGCAGTCGGTCTAATATTGTAGCCATGGCCGAGATAATTGATGATGAACTTCTGGTCGAACAGTTCCGCCGGGGCGACGAATCTGCTTTCGAGAGAGTTGTCGAACAATACTCGGCCGATGTTGCAGTATTGGCTAATCGGCTGCTCGGCTGGCCCGGCGAGGTCGAGGATGTTACGCAGGAGATATTTCTTGCCGCGTTTCTCGGCCTGAAAAAATTCCGTTGTGAATGCAGCCTTAAAAGCTGGCTCTTTACCATAACAATAAACAAATGCCGTACCTGCCGGCATAAGTGGCTACTGCGACGGCGACGATTCTCGAAAGAATTTGACAAGGTTCAGTTGCCATCGGTCTATGAAGAGCATGTAATGGACGCCGATCAGTCCAGTCGTGTTCGTCGTGCCGTATCAGAACTGCCAGCCAAATATCAAGAACCGGTTGTACTACGGTATCTGCAGGAGCTTGGCATTGACGAAATCAGCCGAATCCTCGGCATATCCAAAAATACGCTGCATGTCCGCTTAAGCCGAGCAAGAAAACGTCTTGAGCCGGACCTGGCTGAATTAATAGAGCGATAGATTATGACAGAAGATGAAATTAAAAAACTGCTTCAGCAAGCCGACAAAACGGCAGGGGGGGGTGCTCCCGTCCGGGTGAATCTCTCCGCTATTCGCCGCCGAGCCGGCCGCAAGAATATGATAATTTTGGTAGCTCCCCTTGCGACTGCCGCCGTGCTTATGGTTGCTCTGAGCATATTGACTGTTATGTTTAGAACCTCCGAACCAATGCCGGAGCAGGGAAAGATTGCCTTGCTCGAAACCCGGATTAAACAGCTTCAAGCAAGAACCGATGCGGCTCTTGGCTTAATACAGGAAGTGCTCGATGAGGAGCGAAGACAAAGCCAGCTCGATGAACTCCAGGCCCAGCTTGCAAGTATCCCCGATCCCCTTGAAGAAACACGAAAACAGGTGGACAAGACAGCATTTATCCTCGTTTACCAGGCCGACCGTTTGTATAACGAGCTAAACCAGACGGATTCGGCCGTCGAGAATTACAACCGGGTTATAAAACTTTTCCCTGAGAATCGGTGGGCGAAAGTTGCCCGGCAGCGTTTATCGGAAATCGAAAACAAAAAAAATCTGATAAAACAAATTTAAAAGGAGATTTGAAATGAAAACTGTAAAACGCACCATTTTCTTGCTGACCTTGGCCGTCCTGGCTATAAATCCGGTTCAATCGGAAGAGAAACAAGCGGCACAAATCTCAAATACTCGCACCGCGAATTGTCTGGTCAAAGTAACGTGTGATCCTGCGATACTACCGCTGAATTTAGAGACTATTGACTACCTGTTGCACAGCTCCGGCGTTGATGGAAAGGCCCATCGCGAAGTGCTCGATATTTCACCGGATCAGTACGATGATCTATTCACTATCGAGTATATGCAGTCGCTTGCTTCCGACGACCTCGGTGGCGCAGCCCTGCCGCCGAGGGACTCTCGAACAGGACGATCATCTA
This sequence comes from uncultured Pirellulales bacterium, assembly GCA_964530105.1. Lineage (GTDB taxonomy): Bacteria > Planctomycetota > Phycisphaerae > Sedimentisphaerales > Anaerobacaceae > JAFGPJ01. The sequence continues at coordinate 1,639 of CAZHBL010000213.1, forward strand.
AATCAGAAGGCGATATGGATGAATATGAGTATGCGATGAAGATGGAGGCGGAGATGGGTAGGGGCAGAACTTCTACATTGCAGTCCGGAAACAACTCTTCCACGGCCCGATCCGGGTCTTCTTCCAGAGGCTCTTACACCGGTTCGGATTCCCGGCCTGCGACAAGCTTCAGTTCCAACCGCCGTAGCAGAGACCGTAGTAGAGACAGGGGACAGGGGAGAGGCTTATACGACTATATCACTACTCCCAAAGTACCCCAGCAACGCATTGGAACGACTATCGGAGATCCTACTGACAAGCAGACATATCTTTTCAGCTTAAGCGTTAGCCTGCCTGATGAGGTCGAACCGGCCGCCAAAGAGTTTATGAATGCCCTGGTCGATAATCTGCGTCAAAGCCTGTACAAAGCCCATGATGCTTATTCGAATGATCTTGGAGCATTGATCGAAGATGCTGAGTCACGGTGTGACCACGCCCGATCACGACTTGCAAAAGCAATAGAGCAAACGAAGGCAATGGGGCCGGCACCTGTAATCGAACAAAATCCAGCCGATGCCGCTGTGTATGAACAGTTAGAGCAGATTGTCGACCTGTCGCACTTAACGTCTTCGACGTCTTTTGTCGATGTGATTACGGAATTACAAAATTCCGTGGATCCACCGCTACAGATACAACCTAACTGGAAGGATTTGCTCGAAAATGCCGAAGTCGAGCAGACCACACCCGCCGGGATGGGTCGGCTGACCGGCATTAAGCTCCGCAAAGCGCTGGAGATTTTATTAGATGGGGTGTCAGGTGATTTTGCAGAACTCAAATACGTTGTGGATGAAGGAGTGATACTGATCGCAACAGAGGATTCGCTTCCCAGCAAGATGGTACCACTTGTTTATGAAATCCCTGCCCTTGCTCACTCGGCAGGGGGAGCAAAAGACCTGATTGATGCAATCCAGAAAACCATCGAGCCTGATAGCTGGTTTGAAATCAGCGACATGGGGGAGGGAACCATAACGCCTTATCCGAGTCAACAGCCCAGGAAACTTGCTATTCTCCAGACCTATGAGATTCATCAAAAAATCCAGAAGTTTCTGGAATCCATCAAAATGGATATTCCCGCCAGTACACCTATGGAAGTCCCTGAAGAAATACTCCTCAGTGAGAAGAATAATCTGCTCCATGAAAAGCAGGATCTTGAGATGGAACTTGCTCGACTGCAGGGACGCATGCCGGCTATTGAAGAACAAGTCATGCGATTAAAGAAGGCAATCGACGAGAAGGTTCAGGCCGACCAGGTTAGCGAGGAATTGAGAAAAATACTTGCCCTGCAAACCAAGTATTTAGAGCAAGTTAAAAAACTTGTAGAAGTCGGCCAAATTCAGGGTACCGAGGAGGTTGCGGCCGCGGAGGAGAAGGTTGCCAGAGCCAATATAGAGCTTGCAAGACGGCGTGAACAGATTGGCGCAGCCGCCGGTACCGATCAACTGGCAAAGTTCAGTAACGAGCTGGCTATGCTGGCGATTGACATAGCTGAAAACAAAGCAATGCTGAAAATCGTTAGTGACCAGCTTAATCGAACAGAACAGCAGCTAACGGCTTCTACAATATTAGACCCGCAAGTTTCAAGAATACGCCTTGCAGTAAGAGCAGTGGAGATCGCAGAGAAGCGTGTCAACGAGTTGAATACTCTCGCTCTTAATGTGCAGCCGCCAACAGTATCGATGCTTGGCGCAGAGTAACTTTCCTTAAGGGAAACTGAATCCTGCGCCCGCGCATGTCCCCGGTGGGTGCCGAATAAAATCCTTTATCGGCGAGATCAACACCAGTCCCGTATAAAGCAATGCAAGATTAATGCTTAAAGTGCCGCTTGCCGGTAAATACCATTGCGATACCGTGTTTATCCGCAACGGTGATGACTTCATCGTCTTTTTTCGAGCCTCCCGGCTGGACGATAGCAGCGACGCCGGCCTTGGCGGCATTTTCTACGTTGTCCGGGAACGGAAAGAACGCGTCCGAAGCCATCGCGCAGCCTTTGGACTCTTCGCCGGCACGTTTGAAGGCAATTAAGCCGGACTCGACGCGATTCATCTGACCGGCTCCGACACCCCAAACCTTTTTGTTTTTAACCAGCACGATGGTATTACTCTTGGTATGCTTTCCGACGAGCCAGGCGATTCTTAAATCCTCAAGCTGTTTCTTCGAAGGTCTGGCTTTGGTTGGATAAGTCAGTGCATCTGGTTCCCAGCCGACTAGGTCTCGTTTCTGCAGGAGCATTCCGCCGACAATGCAGCGCAGGTCATACTCGCCACAGTCGATGTTAGCCCTGTCGATCGGTCCTGTTTCGATCAGCCTGACCCGGTTGCCCCAGGCTTTCAACGTCCTTATGATCTCGACGGCATCCTGATCAAATGCGGGAGCGATAATCACCTCGGCAAAGAATCCGCCGGCGCCCAGTGCCTTTCCAAACCGGCTGTAAGATTCCATGATTGTCTGGGCAAGCTCGACGTTTACGTTTCTATTCAGGGCGATAATGCTGCCGAAAGCGCTTACCACATCCCCTTCATAGGCTTTGCGGTATGCTACGCAGATATCATCATCGACGGCGCAGCCGCACGGGTTCAGGTGCTTGACGACGACCGCCGCAGGCTCGGGAAATTCCTTCACCAGCTCGAAGGCCGCGTTCGTATCCATGAGGTTATTAAAGCTGATCTCTATGCCGCCCTCGAGCAGGGTGCCGCTGCTGACCGATGTTTCACCACTCGCAGGCAGCTTATAGAATGCTCCTGTTTGATGAGGATTTTCCCCGTAGCGAAGTATCGCTTCTTTTTCGATTGCGATGGAGACTTTTTCTGGATACTCGACGCCCGCTCTGTTGTTCAGATATTTTGAAATAGCAGCATCATAGGATGCGGTCAGGCCAAATGCTATCCGCGCGAAATCGCTCCGCAGCTCCCGGCTCACAGCACCATCGTGTTTCTCCATCTCTTCGATGACCTTATCGAACTGGTCGGGTTGTGTCACGATTGTGACGAACTTGTTATTTTTCGCCGCCGAGCGAAGCATGCTCGGCCCCCCGATATCTATATTCTCGATCGCCTCGGCCAATGTGCAATCGGGATTGGCAATTGTTTTTTCAAACGGGTAGAGATTCACGCAGACCAGATCAATCGGCTCGATGTTATGCTCTTTCATTGCCGCTGTGTGCTCTTTTTTATCGCGAAGTCCCAGCAGGGCGCCGTGTATCTTCGGATGAAGTGTTTTCACCCTGCCGTCCATCATCTCCGGAAAACCCGTCACCGACTCGATTCCAGCCACATCTATTCCTGCGTCTCTCAGTTTCTTCGCTGTTCCGCCGGTACTTATGATTTTAACGCCCATCCGACTGAGTTTTTTTGCGAAATCAACGGCGCCGGTCTTGTCGGAAACGCTGATTAACGCTGTTTTTATTTTTACTTCCATATGCACTCATTCTCCTTCCAACTTGTTAAAATACGATTCAGTGCCGGAGGTGCCCTATTCAACCGGTTGTAAACAGGCAATCCGGCCGAGATTGTCGGCAATATAAATTTTATCGTCTGTTATATTGGATACATGTTTTGAAACCTCTGCAAAGTTTACCGTATACAGCTCTTTCGCTTTGACATTATCCATCACTACCAATGTTCTGGTGTTTGTAATTACGTAAGTCCTGTTCCTGGCCTCTGATAACAAATCGATGCCTCCGGGCACTGACCATAAGAGGGTTCCGGTTCCTTTGTTTATAGCCGTTAAGCCTTTGCCGTAGACATGCTGGTAGACGATCCCTTGTGTTACACGTGGTGCCTCATCGAGTACTGCAGCGGTCTGATACTTCCAGGCAAGCCGCTTTCTTTCAGGCAAGCCGACCATATCAACTCTGTAAACATTTGTGTCCCTGCTGGCAAAAAACATCGCCATTCCGTCTGTGATAACTTCTCCTGCAATGGCTTGAGAAGCATCGAATTGCCACAGACGTCGAGGCATGTCAGGTGCGATACTAATGATATTACCAGCAGCGGTAGCAAAAATTACAGAACTCTCGTCTGCAGTTACTGAAGTGATCATCGACTCGTTCTCAGCCGCAACCTCGAAAGCCTGGACCTTATTTTCAGCATGTATCGCGTGCAGTCTTTTGTCAGTACCGGCTAAATAAAAGTATGAACTATTACGAGCAACGGGACAATTGACGCTGAATCCAATATCTGTAGTTTTAAGCACAATTCCGGATTGAGCATTAATTTGAACGAGCTTACTGTTGCTACTCACATATATAAGCTCATTGTCGTAAAATTTTACGCCCGTAATCGGCAAACCTGCCGATTCGATAGTCTTGCCGAATATAATATTCCCGTTTTTCTGATTCAGAGAAAGCGTGAAATTGCGGTCGGAGATCGCGTAGAGATGATTGCCGAATAAGAGTAATCTATCTAAACTCTCATTTTTTTTAATCGGCAGTTCGTTGTCCCATAACATTTTCAACTTGGCGTGCCTGAGCAGTTCCGGTGATACAAGCGGTTTAGAGCTGCTTTCCCCGGCAAAACTGTTCTGTGTAATCCATAAAGCCGAAACACTAACCAGTAAAACGATTCTGAATCTGACCATTTTTAGCATTTTTGTTACTCCTCACAAAAAAATTGCTTTTCGTCACCACATTCTGTCATTCTTGCGAAATGTATATTACAGATGCGGAGCATGAATCCAATTGCTCTTATTCATTCGGCTTCATGATAGCTCAACATATTCAGCCAAATCAACATTGTGTTCTTCTTCAAATTTTCGCATCTGCTCGATGCGTTCGATATCATCTTTTATTCTATTTACCAGCTTGAAGATATACGGCTTGCCCTCCAGACGGTTTTGCAGGTCGTCAAGCATCGGCTCCCATGTCCCACCGTATAATTGTGCCTTGAGGATGACCAGCATACGGTGCTCATCGCTAAGGCCGGCAATAAAATCGCTTATTACCTTGCTGACGCTGGTTCCGACGCCTTCATTGCTATTTTCGCTCGGTTCGTCCATTTGCCAAAACCTCGCCCCGTTAGGAATCTTTCTTATATCATATTGCCCCGTTGGCGAGTTTCTGGCGGGGCTCGTTTGAGTCGAATACTAAAGCCCTTCGCCGGAAATTGCAACAAATTTTCCAAATTTAGTCGCCTCAGTGCATAGAAAAGATGCTGCAGAGTCCCGATTTTGCTCTTTGTCGAAACAAATGGAGCAATATCGAGACCTTAAGAATAAGCATTCGGCCGGATCATTGATCGGAAGACATGGTTTCGTGTTGATGTCGCTCTTTCGGCCAATCTCGGATATCTTCGAAAAACGGAGTTCTTTTTTGTTCCACGCACTCGGCGGCGTACAGATACATCGCAGCAGACCAGCTCTGCCAGTCCTGGCCTTGCGGTGTGCCGTCCTGCGCGCGATGCCATTCGTTAAAGCCGAATTCCACGTCGGCGACTCGAGGCTGCTGTACGAGCTTTGCCAGGGACAGCAATTTTTTTTGCGCGAGGATATATTTTCCGGCGGCAACCAGGGCGGCAATATAAAATCCGCAAATGAAAGGCCAGATTCCGCCGTTATGGTATTCTCCCGGCTGATTATACTTCTTGTAACGAGGCATCCAGTCGGGATCCTCCGGCCTGACATAGGGAAAGAAATTGGGCGGTAAATCGACAGCAAGATCTTCATTCTGTCGCATCTCCTTGCATTCGGTTTCGATCCAGGTGACAAGATGATTCGCCCTGGAGACCGATGCGATTCCGGACAAAATCGCCAGGCTGTTACCTAATAGATCGAAACGTTCGCTTCTGTATACCTTGTATGACCATAAGGCATAATAAGGTTTGGCCGGCAGGACCAGACCTTCGTGGATATGACGGTTCTGTCTGTCGCTTTTGACCGTGAACCGCCCCATGTTATCTTTAAGCATCTCTGCCTGTTCATTCAGCCCGAACAATCGCAGATAAATATGAACCAAAGTATTTACGAAAAGCCCGTATCCCAGAACCCACTGCTCATCACGCCAGTCACTTGTGGGCAGTTGGCAGACCATGATACGATTCGTCGGACTGCGGTATTCCATCCAGGTAAGAGCCTTTTTGACGGGGTCTTCGAGAAAGTCCGGTTCCTGCATTTGCTTTCTCCATAAGCCGACGCCGACCAAAAAAAGCGGAGTACAATCACTTGAACCACGATCCTGGGGATCATGAACCAATGAGGAAATGTGCCCCAACGGCGATTGATTTTTGGCAAGAGTCTCCAGAACGCGCTTCAATGACTTGATCAGCTTGTCATTTTTTGTAGTAAGAATTCCTAATGAGCTGATCAGTAAATCGCGCGTGTACGGCTCGGGATAACCCCAACCTGCTGTTCTCGGCAATCCCCGATACGGGCCGTGGTTATTATGCAGTAAAACTTCAATCGCTGCCTTTTTCGCTCTTTCCAACAGTTTTTTGTTTTTATCTTCCATACTATGAAATACCAAGTCGCTTTGAGACGATATTAACAAATTTTTTGGCGATGACTCTATAGTCAAAGTTTTCAACAACCCGTTTTCTGCCTTCGGTGCCCATTTGTTTTCTCAATTCGGGATTTTTCATTAATTCCATCATGTAATTAGCAATATCATGTACACTGGCCCTATAATCAACTGTACGGGGCCTTCTGAAGACGTATTTATGCCCTGCTTCAAAGCCTGACTCATCACCAAGTATTGTCTCTCTCAACTTGATTTCCTGGGCTACGTCTGCAAGAAAAGCAGTTTTACCATGTATTAACGTATCAAGCATACCCATCGCTTTTATGCCAATAACAGGCTTTTCGCAGGCATTAGCTTCAACCTGTATCATCCCGAATCCTTCAAGGCGGGAAGGGGCGGCATAGATATCACAGGCG
>CAZHBL010000214.1:0-8520 GCA_964530105.1 uncultured Pirellulales bacterium
TCTACCCTTTTTCCCTGATAATACGATCGTCTGCGGTCAAAAAAAGTTTTGGAGGAATATACCATGAAGTCAAAAGAATACTGGCACAAAAGACCCTGCCTGGTTACCGGTGGTGCCGGCTTCGGTGGATCACACCTGTGCGCGGAGCTCTTAGCAAGAGGTGCCAAGGTTTATGTGTATGACCGCCATCTGCCCAATGATTCTTACCTGATATTTGCCGACCTTTTGGATAAAGTAAATTTCATCCAAGGTGATATAAGGGATTTAGAATACGTCAAAATGGTAACAACGCGGTTTGAAATTCAAAATATCTTTCATTTAGCAGCGCAGGCGATAAAACCGCAGAGCAATTTTATTCCTTACGAGACTTTTGTGGTCAACGGCCTTGGAACGTATAATATTCTGGAAACTGTTCGAACCGCCAAAGAAAAACCCCATCTCGTTTTTGCGTCTACCGGCGGTTACTATGGAACTTTCTTCTCGGAAGACTTGATTAAGGAGGATTCGGTGCCTCAGGTCGGCGACAACATTTATTCTTCGACGAAGGTGGCAGGCGACGTGGCAGTGCGATATTACGTCAACATCTTCGGAATCAAGGCTGCCACGTGCCGTTTCATGCAAACATATGGCCCGGGAGACACGAATTTCAGTCGCCTGATTCCCATAACGGTCAAATACTTGACGAACGGGCATCAGCCCAAATTGACCCGTTGTGATGGTTCCCCACAGTGGGATTTCATGCACGTGAGAGATATGGCCAGAGCGTATATCGCCCTCGCAGAAAATTTAGACAATGACCAAGTCTCTGGAGAAGCATTCAATTTTGGCGGGGGCAACCCGATCTCAGTCAAGGACCTGGTTATGTTGATTGCAAAAATCTATTCAGGCAAAGAGATCGAGCCGATCATCCTGATGAAACCTCAAGGTATTTTTCAAAAGACGTGCCTTGACATTTCCAAGGCGAAAACACTGTTGGGATGGGAACCCCAAATCACGCTCCAAGAAGGCCTCCGGGAGACCATCGACTGGTATAAAGAGATGTGGAACAAGTTTTGAGCAAATACCTACAAGTACTTTTGCAGATGAACAGTGAATTTCAGATAAAAGGGCAAATAACAATTGTGGGTTATGATAAATTCTAGGAAAGTGGTCAGATATGCGCCTAGTTTACCCTAGGGGAGCTATCTGAGAGCCCAATGTCGGCCAGCAGTTTTTTTTCATTGTGTGCTGTAAAATCGATTTTCTATCATTAATGTTGTGCCGGCCTTTTTGAGAAGGCGGAAGACGTCTAGGTTTGGATAAGGAGTTTTCTGTGAGAAAGATTGCTTTCTCTTTTATCGTCGGCCATAGCAGATATCCATATTCCGGAGGACTTCATTTTAGTGACGGGATGCCCACGACATCGGGTACGAAAATAGAAAATGTACTAGAGAGATATGACTATACGGGTAATAAAGGAAATATGATTCATGGTGAAGCGCCAAGTCGACTGCTAAAATGTAACAGAAAAGAATCATGTTTTTTAAAACTCGGAGAACTTTATAATGCCGGCTGGTCATCATCACAGATAGCCAACGAGCTTAATTCAAGGTTTGATCTGGTTGTTTTTTCAATGGCCAATGCGATCAGGCCTGGTTTCGATATTGGCAGTCTCCTGCCCGATGTTTTAGACCAATTAGAAATTGATTTTATCGTTCTTGGACTTGGTATGCAAGAACCAATCCGAAAAAGTACGGAAGATCTACATCCCAACCTCTTACGCTTTTTAGGCCTATCTAATAGAAAGGCAAAGATCTTCGCCGTTAGAGGGATGGAAACAGAAAACTGGTTAAAAACTGTCGGGTTCGATAACGCTTTAGCATTAGGGTGCCCTAGCCTCTTTGTTTATCCTCAAAATATAATGAAATTAGCCGCCCCAGATCCCAGGAAAGTTAAAACCGCTGTAACCGCTGGCTACATCAGTGCAAAGATACCCAGATCTAGTGCATTGATTTCACTTTTTAACAATTTTAAAGCTCATTACGTAATGCAGCAGGAAATGTTTTTTCTCAAATCTTATTTCACGGATTGCAAATTACTTTACAACGATGCGACTGGCGAGGTTGATAAAGAATTGTTAAATATTGTCTTTGAGAGAATTCATAATCGAAAAATGCCATTTGTAAGTTATCGATGGTTTCAGGACCCTCACGCCTGGCGAGTATTTGTTTCTCACGCCGATGTTTATATCGGCGATCGATTCCATTGTGGTGTTGCTTCACTGCAAGCCGGTACTCCTGCTGTCATCATAGCCGATGACTTGAGAGTTAGAGATATGACGGATTTTTTTAAAATACCCAACATTTCGGTCAAAGAAGCAAAACATTCGAACGTAAAAAAATTAGTAACCAAGTATCTCTCTGAGGAAAACATCGAACAGCTTAAGGAAGTGTACAGTGAAAGATTTGATAATTTTAAACAAATTATGAATCAACAAAATATTCAACTTGTTTCTGACATCGAACAAAACAGCAAGGACATTTTCTCTGTCATGGAAAAGTCTGCTTATATCCCAAAGTCAGATCTATTCAGTCGCTTGTTTCGAAGAGCAAACAGTTTTTTGAAAAAACATTGAGTTTATCATCTCAATTGGATCGCTACTGCGATTGACTAGAGTTACTTTGTAAATTAGTTGATTGCCTGTGCCGATTCGTGATTTCCCTGTAATTTGAGCGGTGACATCCGGCGAGCATGAATTAACTAGTGGCGATCCACGAAACCTTGTAGCATGACTGCGTACAGGCGTCAGTTTCCAATTCAGAAACGAGCATTTGTGTCTCTGAGCAGGGTCAGACAAGGTTGACGCCCAGGGGTACCTCGCGTACGTCGCAGGCGATAGACCAGAATGCCGCCATGAGAAAAAGGGCCATTTATGGATGGAAACTAACTATGATGAGATCAAGCGATATTATATCGGTACAAAATACCAAGATATGTTTAGTGAAATAGTTGCCAATTCGCGTCCCTTTCAGTTTCAACAAGCGAGAGCTTCTGGGAGCAGGATACGATAATATCACCTATGAAATCATTTATAGGAAGACTTGTTACGCATAGGTGTTTTCACAACCCCATCTTCGTCGTTGGAGCAAGCCGATCAGGTACCAGTATCATTTTGCGGGCACTTGGCAGACACCCGGCAATTTTGGCAATGCACGGCGAAGCCCCGTTCATTACTAGTGTAGGGGGTGCGGCATACCTCTTTGAATATGCTTCGGACAGAGATTATTATATAGCCTCCCTTCGATACCCAAAAGAGTATCTCTATCACTCCCTCAGGACACTATGTTTTGAATACGCTGCCGGCAAGCACTACGGCTTGAAGCTAGTGCTTAAAGGAATACTGGATGGCGACAGATCTCACCTGAACAAGGACTACTGGTGTGCCAAGACCTTTCCTGACACTAAAGTAGCAAAAGGACTTATCAAACTGTACCCGAACGTTAAATTCTTGTACATAATCCGTAATGGATATGACGTCGTTCATTCGAGAACCAAGTTTTCTGCCTTTTCTCACCAGGATTTTGAGAAACATTGCAGAGAGTGGTCTAACGCTGTCGATAAATACGGTTATATCAAGCATCTTCAATGTGCGACGATGGTTCGCCACGAAAATCTGGTCCAACACCCTGAGCAATTCTTTGAGAACATATTCAAGTTCCTGGGGGTTCAAAATCATCCAAGGCCATCCACTTATGTGAGGAATAACCTCGTTCACCCTCTCGACAAGCCAACACAAACTGTCACCAACGTGAAAGAAACCTTTAGTAAACGCCAGCCGCCTTATGAAACATGGTCTCAAGAACAATGCGAAATATTCAAAAACATTTGTGGTGGCAAGATGGAGGAAGTCGGATATGATATACCCTTCTGACACAATGCTTTTATTCAGGGCCTCCGACTAAGTAGCGGTTTACTCAAAATCTTGGCCTACTATTAGGACGCGTTTGGTGATCACTCATAGCCATTCATTCCGGATACCTCCAATCATGAAAGTGTGAGACGGCTCATGTGGATCGACCCACTTTCATCGCGACTTTTGAAAGGGGCAGGCTCAATTGGAGTCTCAGAAGGCCGCGGTCCTGTTGTTTTCATGTATCACTCCATTGGGCCAGCCTTCGGAAAAAGTGCTGATGAATGGACGGTATCCGCGAGGAACTTCAGACAGCAGTTGACATTACTCAAAAAGGAAGGTTGGAACACAGTATGTGTCCGTGATCTTATTGAGATAGAGAATCTGCTCCCCAGGACTGCCGTGCTAACTTTTGACGATGGTTACGCTGACAATTTTGATTACGGGTTTGAGGTACTATTAGAGTATCGAATGCGAGCGACATGGTTTGTTGTGACTCAGGATATCGGCAGACGTTCGAGTTGGCTGAATCCCAAAAATACGCCAAAACCCATGCTAAGTATAGAGCAACTGAGACAAATGGCCGAGGCGGGCATGGAAATCGCGTCACACACACGTACCCATCCACATCTACCAGAATTGGATCCCCAGAGCCTTTGGCAAGAAGTCTCTGATTCGAAGAAGGAACTCGAGGATAGTGTAGGAGATTCTGTCATAAGTTTCGCGTACCCATATGGTAAGTTTAATGAAAATTGCGTAGCAGCCGTCAGGAATGCCGGTTATCGTGTGGCATGTACGGCTCGCCCGGGCTGGTTAGGCAGTGAAAATGATCTGCTGCGAGTCCGAAGAGTCTCTATCTTCGCTCATGACAACCTATCAACATTCGCTCGTAAACTAGCCTTTGCTGACAACAACGTCGACTGGAAAAGAATGAGACAATACGCTGTTGCACGCATGAAAGCGCGCCTTTTGAGGAAAGGTGAATAAATCTCTTCTCTGCGTTCGTCTGCGTCTGTCTGCGGCTAATATTTTTTGGATCCTGTGTATCCTGTTCATCCTGTCTAACCGGTTTTTCTCTGCGCCCTCGGAATCTCTGCGGTGAACGCAGGCACTCGTACGTTGAGGTAAAACGTTGCCAACGATATCCATAATCATGCCGTGCTTCAATGCATCGGCACATCTTTTTCGCTCTGTCCTCTGTGCACTCAGTCAGACGTTTACAGACATCGAACTCATCGTAGTTAATGACGGCTCCACGGATGACAGCCTTCAGGTACTTCAGGACTTTGACGATCCCAGGCTCAAAATCATTAACCAGCCCAACCAAGGAGTCAGCGCCGCGCGTAATCGCGGGATAGCACAGGCAGAAGGTGAATACATAGCCTTTTTGGACACAGATGACACGTGGCATCCTACGTGTCTTGAGAAATTACATGCGGCCCTGCTTTCTCATCCATCCGCAGCCTTGGCCTACTCCGGTTGGCAGAATATAGGATTATCCGGCGGGCGAGGCAGGCCATATGTCCCACCCGACTATGAACGTCTGAACAAAACAGATGTCCTGCTACAGACCTGCCCCTGGCCAATCCATGCTGCCCTAACCCGGAGTGATTTCATTTTGAACTCGGGCCGCTTCAGTGACAAGCTCACGAATGCCGAGGACTATCAGTTGTGGCTAAATATAGCGACATTCAATAAAATTGTTCGCGTGCCAGAGGTCCTCGCTTACTACCACTTCCACAGCGGTGTGCAAGCAACCAAAAATAGAGCCGGAGCGGCAAAGGACAACTGGCTCGTCAAGAGAAGCTTTCTCGAACGAAATCCTGAATTGGCGGTAAAACTCGGATCCAAACGTGTTCGTGAGCTAACCCATGGTGTCCTGCTGAAACGAGCATATGAGTCATATTGGTCCAGGGATTTGGATGCTGCGCGCCAAATATTCCGTATGGTCATGAAAACCGGCTACGGCAGTTTAACTGACTGGAAGTACATGCTTCCTGCACTCTTCCCCTTATCACTTCATCAGACCTTGATTCACATTCTCGACAAAAACGCCAGGGCAGAGTCATGAAAACACTCACGGTTGCTATTTGCACGTACAATAGGGCCAGCAACTTACCAAGATTGGTAGATGCGCTCCGCAAACAGACCTGTCCGGTGCCCTTTGAAATATTGGTGATTGATAACAACAGTTCGGATCATACGCAACAAGTGCTGAACAAACTTGCCGCACTCGATGGCCCACTACTTCGTTCTGTATTGGAAACCAGGCAGGGCATTGTTTACGCTCGAAATCGAGCCATAGAAGAAGCTATCAATAGCACTTACCTGGCCTTTATTGATGATGATGAACTGCCCGGTCCCACCTGGCTTAGCGCTGCGATAGATGCCTTGGACAGGGAAGAGGCTGAATGCGTTGGGGGAGAAATTCGGGTGTCTTTTCCTTCTTCAAAACGTCCAGCATGGCTCGAGGATGACCTGCTCCCCTTCTTGGGCGAAGTCAACAACGGACCTGCTCCATTTTGGATTAGAGATGGTTCCACCCCGGTCTGGAGTGGAAACGTAGCGTATCAGACCAGCATTTTTTTCAAAGGTCTTCGATTCGACCATCGGTACAACCGCGAGAAACACAGTATAGGAGGGGGTTCGGATGAAGTCTTGTTTCTTGCCTTACTGAATCGCGGTGTTCGGATTCGTTATCGTCCTGACATGCTTATTGAGCATCTGGTTGACAAAAAGCGGTTAAAGAGGAGTTACTTCATTACTCTTCACTTTAAAAACGGCAGTAAAAGAGGCCTGTGGAGCCAGGAAACTTATGGCCTAAGTATATGCGGCATCCCTCCCTTCATGGTGGTCCAGTCTATTCAACAATTGCGCAAAGCGATTCCAATGCTCCTTGTTTCAGCACCAGGGGCCATACGAGAGGCTATGATTAGTGCCCATTCTCTAGGAATGATTACCGGCCGATTTGAGAGATGGGGGCGAGGGATAGCGCAAAAAGAATCTTATTCAGGTGCTTAAAGCAACTCTTAAGGGATTGAGCATCCATGGATCTTAGCATTATAATGTGCACGTATAATCGTTTCAAGCGTTTGAACAATACATTTAGGCATTTAGAGGCGATGGTTATTCCAGAAGGATTGACCTGGGATATTGTGGTTATTGACAACAATTCCGACGATAATACGAGGGGAGTGGTTGAAGATTTCTGCCGCAGGGATGCCTTGAATATCAGTTATCTGTTCGAACCAAGGCAAGGGAAATCATTTGCACTCAACAGAGGTCTGGAGCAAGTGTCGGGTGAGATCATCGCTTTTTTGGACGATGACGTCGTCGTAGATAAAGGGTGGCTCATAGCACTCATCGACGCTACTCGAAAGTACCGCGACTGCGACGGCTTTGGAGGCAGAATAGTTTCTCTCTGGCAAGACAACTTGCCTGATTGGCTTGAGCTGGCGGGCACATATAACTCTCTTAGGGGAACTGGATACTTGAGAGACGAAGGCACTGAGGATAAGGACTATTCACAGACTGAAAGCAGGGTCCCGTGTGGGGCAAACATGTTTTTTAGAAAAGCGGCTGTACAAAAAAATGGGTTTTTTCGGGAAGATTTAGGGCCTCTCGCAGGCAAGCCTGGAGCTGCGGAGGATACAGAATACTGTTTCAGAATGTTGAAGGCTGGAAGAAAGCTCATGTATATTGGGAAAGCCCTGGTATATCATAAAGTTGAGGCTGATAAGCTCACAAAGACGTATCTGACAAAGTGGCGATACTATTGTTCCCGGTGTCACGTTAGAGCTTTTGGCACTGCACGTAGTCCTTCATGTTACTTCAGTGTACCGCGGTACCTTTTCAGGCAACTCTGTGCCTCCTTCATCAAATGGAACCTGTCGATTAATTCCAGACGGCGCTTTTATGAAAGGTTAAGGTTCTTTTGGACATTGGGAGAGATTTTTGAAACACATAAATTGGAAAATGCTGGCTGCACATTGACGAGCGAAAATCCCGGACGAATATAAATGCATCCAACAGTAAGCGTTGTTATCCCCACCTATAATACAGGAAAATATATTGGAGGAACCGTAGATAGTGTTTTGGCCCAATCATATAAGGACCGGGAAATCCTTGTAGTTGATGATGGCTCAACCGACAATACTAAGGACATCTTGAAGCCAGATGTGGGACAGATTACCTATATTTTTCAGGAAAACAGGGGGCGAGCCGGAGCCAGAAACACTGCCATCAAAATTGCTAAGGGCAAATATATAGCTTTCCTTGACAGCGATGACCTTTGGACTGCCGGTAAACTGGAAAAGCAAGTCTCCATTATGGAACAACATGAAGAGATCGATTTCCTTTTTGGTGACAAACAACGCTTTGCCGACGATGGCAGCATAATCATATCTTCCATGTTTAAGGAAAAAGGCTACGACCAGGAGTTTTTTGGCGATCCACTGTATGTTCGAGATCCCTACGTGAAGCTCCTAATGGAACCTTATGTTCCTACAGGCACAGTGTTGATGAGAAGAGAATGCTTTGATAGATCCGGGCTGTTTGATGAGTCTATCTATGCGGAAGATTGGGAGTTTTGGCTAAGGATCGCCCTTTTCAACGAGCTAGCCTATAGCACG
>CAZHBL010000215.1:0-8518 GCA_964530105.1 uncultured Pirellulales bacterium
TATTCCCGGACACGATCCAGATCTTTGTCGTCGGATTCATCGCCGCTCGCGAGAAGCTCGGCGGAGATAAGAAAGTCTGAGCTTGTGGTGGAGCTGTTCATGGCTTGGATAGCCAATAAATTGTCACCCTGCTGTAGATTGTCGAGAAATTCAGAAATATCGATGTTCTCGAACAGGACTGCCGCCGAATCGGAGTGGCTGGCGCTGGCCCTGGAGTCCCATGTTGGCGTGCCGTCGAAGTTTCGCCTTGCCACTTCGACGCCGTTAATGTAGGCGACAAAACCGTCATCGTACCTGACATTAAGCGTCAAAGAAGTGTAGTTGGCATCGATTGTGAAAGGGATGCGGACGTAACACGTGGCGTTCCTGGCATACATCTGTTCCTGGAGGTCGATGCTGATAAAGTCCTCGAAACCCGTTGTTCTCTCGAATCCGACGCCGCCGGGAGTGCCTGTGCAGGATAACCATGCCGAATCGTCGAAATCACCGCCGCCTTTCCATTCGTCACCGACCGGGCCGACCGGAACGATTGCCCGCTTATCGGCATCCTCATGCACAAGGGCGTCCGCCTGCTGTGATGCACCCGAAGAGCGCGGGTCGGAGCCGTCGAGCGTGTACAATATAATGCCGGTCCGGGCAGTCATCGAGAGCAAATCACCCTCCGAAATTTCACCGCCATGCTGGTATGCTCCGTTGATGTTAAAGACCGGAGCTTCGACATTCGGATACCAATCCTTGGATTGAAGCTGGCCGAGCACAACCTGAGTCCGCAATGGAAAACCGTAGGCATCATAATCATTAATAATGCGGTCAATCTCAGGCCACCAATTGTCGTCTTTCGTATAAGGCCTCGATCTTTTTGAGTCACCCCATCTGGCCGACTCAGCGATAATCGCCATTTCGATTTGTTCGGCCCGCTCCAATAAACGCGCTGTTGACTGGCCCGGGGTCAGCAATCCATCGTTGAAGAAGTACTTATGCGCGCGATCCCCCATTCTCAGCCTATACTCGGGATGAACGGCAAGACGCTGATGCAGCCACTGAGGATTGAAGTCCGCGAATTGCTGGCCGGCCGAATATGGGCCGGTTCGATCCAGATTCCAACTGCCCTGGGCGCCGATTGTATGCTCGCCGTCGTGCCTGAAGAACTTAAAACCATCCGGATTGGTTCGATTGTAGATGCAGTAGTAGTTATTCGGTCGGCTGTTGCCGAGGAAGTTGGAGATGGGGCCGTCACAGTCTCCCACGTAGAAGGTACAGAGCATATAGTCGATCAGATTGTCTACATCGAGAAGTCTTTCATACGCTGGATTGCGCGTACCGTCCGGATTCATCCCCTGAACCTTATAGTATGCTTCGTCCGTATAGAATCCTTCCGTAGCGGCCTGCCAAAGCTGGCGGTACGCATCGAACGTTCCGTCCGTGGCTTCAATGGTGTAATTCGGGTTACCTCCGGTTGTCTTGATCACGTCGTAATCGTCCTTGCTGCCGCCGAGATATGACTCGGCATACGATGCTTCGGAGCGTTCTTGTGTCTGGAAAATGCCCCAATATTGGCCGTTGAGATAGAGATGATAATAACGGCTGCGAGTATAAGGCTGGCCCATGTCCCGCTGCACGTCACGTGAGAAAACCTCACGAACCATCGTATTTTTGCTGCTGTTGTCATAGCTCCATGAGTAGTTCTGTGCGGTTCGCAGATCGACGTTGTCGAACTTGCTTACACCTTCATCATCGAACAGCGGGAATCTCAGTTTGGCCTGGCCGTACTCGGCACGGAAGAACAATCGGAAGGCATGCTTGGGATTACTGTTGTTGCGGCTGTATCCGCCGCGGATTCTCAGGCCGGCGTCGATCTGGAAACCTTCGCTGCCGTCGGGATTGATCAACTCCACCGAGACAGGACGCTCCCACGTCCTGCCCAGCATCCTGGCGTTTACGTAAATGCCTTTGGATGAGTCGAACAGATTTTCCAAATCCGTCACAAGCGAGATGCTGGGTATGGCCAGCAGGGCATCGTCCATAAGGTCCTTGTATCGGCTGTCGTTTACGATGTCGGGGTCCATGCCGTAATTAATGGTCTGCCCGTTGACGCTGCCCGCAGGCCAGCTGGGGCCGGGAGCCTGCCCGGTAGGTGATTGTCTTATCACATCTTCGACAAAAATATAGGTCTGTGTCTTTACGTCGGTGGGCATCCAGCCTGTTTTAGTTGCGATTGCTTTTAAGACAGTGGTCCTGCTGATTGGAATAGGATCGGTATAAGCCGTGCCGGAGGAGGACCCACGTGCAGTAGGTTGATATGGCTCGGTTCCGTCGAGCGAATAGTAAATGATCGCATCCTCAGTTTCAGTGGCGAGCGTTAGATAGAACAACTCATCATAAAAGCCGCGTTTGTGACTGAATTCGATATCGGAAACAACACCCTCGTAGATGCCGACATTTTGAGCTGCCGGGCTGGGGGAACCAAAGGCCTGCCAGTAGTCAACGGCATCGGGGTACCTGCCGTAGGAAATGTCGCCGGTCTGCTCGCCGAAGGTGACGCTGTCGATCGGAGTGGTGCCGTCGCTGTCGAAAAGGCCGATCTCTTCGCCGGCGTTGTCGAGTTTGAAATTGGCGTGCAGCCCGGCATCGGTCGTATCATTGTCGGCCCAAATCAATAGGTAACCGCCAGCGGGAATGGTCGTTAGGGCGGAATTACTGCCCGGAATCCGCCACTTGGTGGGGGCGGACAAGTTGTCCGTCAGATACATGCCGCCGATATCAATCGCATCAAGGCCGTAGTTGTGGATCTCGATCCAGTCATCGTACTGGCCCTGCGGATCCTGGATCGTAGTGTTGTTAGACGCCATTAATTCGTTGATGACAAGCGTAGTTTCTGCTGCATTGGCTGAGCCTATCAAATATGTGATCCACATCAAGGCCAAAATTAGCAGGCGGATTTTCGTATTTCTGAGCATTTCCTGTTTGTTTCCTTATATATTGTATTTATTTCTTTCTGTGATTCTACCGGGAATCTATGGATTACTGCCGGGAGTTGGTGCGGCAGCCTGCCAGTTGGCCGGGTCGTTGCCCGAATGATATTGGTCTGCGGAAATTCTCTGCAAGGCGTCACCGCTGCCATCTGCGTTTTCCGGCCAGGGTGACACATCCGCATAAATCACTTCATCGACATTAACCCAGCAGACTGGGTCGCCCGGCTGATCGGGAGCCTCAGGTTTTTTCAAAGCAAGCCGCTCGCCGGCATTGGAAAGATTGCCCGACCAGGGGCCGACGATATCCTCACCGGGAGTTAAAGGTCCCGTATTGTATGCGGAAATGAAAGCATTCAACCTCGCGATTTCTACAGCCGGATCGAAACCTGCAATTATTAGTCTTCCTCCGGCGGAAATTGAAGTATTCGACGGGAATATATAATCGACGGCACCGTCCAGACGCCAGGAGCCTTCGGGATTTTCAAGATAAATCGTGCTTGCCGTGGGATTGTATAACTCAATATACTCATCGTCAATCTCATTCGCAGGGTGATACATAAACTCATCGACCATGACATTAAGGACCGGATTATCATTTGCCAAGTCGCGAGAGGGTGTAATCTCAAGCCAGTACGCTTCGCCATCCGGATAGCGGCCTATGGATGTATTTATTAGCTGGCCATTGAATCTGACGCTGTCAACGATACGGTCCTCGGATGTGCCGGGCAGATATGAGAGAATGACTTCTTCTCCGGCTTTATTCAGGCCGAATCCGCTGCTGAGCGGATTGTGGAAGCCTGTCGCCTCGTCGAAACTGATGTAGGAATGGCCGGCGATATTAACCGCCGGAATAGCCCATTTCTTCAGTTCGCCGATGTCATCACTGAGATACCAGTTATTCAGATTGATACCTGTCGCCGCCGTATTGTATAGTTCTATCCAGTCATTGGATTCGTGCTCCGGCTGTTGCGGATTCCAATAGTCGGTATGTGCCATAATTTCATTGAGGACAACAGTCATTTCCGGCTCGGGGTCTTCCGTGCCTGGAGAGCCGTCGATGTAAGTGCTCGCGCGCCAGTTGCCGCCATAGTTCAGTGAGCCATCAGGCTCATCTGGCAGAGCAGTAATCAAAGGCACCAGTGAATGTCCCCCGCCGCCGGCCGGGAGCGGCCAGCCGCGACTGTCATTGTAAGCGAATTCAGCAACGGTTCCGTTCCATAAATCGACCAGACTGACGTTTTCACCGTTGTTTGCAAGTTTGCCGCCATATTCACCGGCAATTATAGCGGACAATCCCGCGCCGTAGCGAGACTCGAACGCAGCCTGGTTCTTGACCACGAGTACGAACTCGCCGGGCCCAAGACTCGTGACTCTGCCATTGTTGAAATCGAAAGTGATGCCGTCAATGAAAGAAACGGACCTCAGATCGATTGTTTCGTCTCCGATATTTTGCAATTCGACGAACTCGAAATCGTCATTGTCGGCCGAATCGTTAGCAGGTGGATCGGCCGGATCATACATTACCTCAGTGATGCGCAGATTGTTCAGCGTATAGGCCGCGATCGGCTCACCGGTTACAAACTGTCGTGGTGCCGACCAGTGGCTCCATCGGCCGCTGGTATCTTTGAATCTGCATCGAACGCGGTACGTATGGCCTGCTTTAACCTCGGTGGCTGGAATCGTTATGTCACTGACGAAGTCCGTCATTTCTTCGGTTTCCCAGACGGCATCGATTTCGTACTTGCCTTCCCCGACCTGATAGACCGGCTGAATACTACCGGGCTCGGCCGGCTGGCCTGTCAGACGAACATCGATAAAGCAATCGGAACTGCTTGTGCGTGACATATTCTGCACCTGAATGGTGATTATATTTTCGCCCTCGACAAGGTACGTCGGCTTCGGCAGCACGAAAGTAAACCAGGTTTTCTCGGAAGAATGGGCGCCGCTTGCATAGTCGTCGTAGGTCATATTTTCTGCGGGCATGTTCTCCTGCAGTACGAACGTATCATTGATCCAGACATTGAAACCATCGTCATACATCGCTTCCAGCACGAGATTATCTATCGCTGAGAGGTCTTCTATCGTAAACTTTTTGCGAATGAAGAAAGACGTATAGGTATATCTCATATCTTCCAGCGTGGTTCCCAGAAAAGTGTCCGGTTCTCCCCATCCGATAGGCGTTGGGCCTGTTTGCCAGAGCGAATCGTCGAAGGACAATTCCCGCCATTCAGTCGTATCGGGCGAAGAAGCCTCCTGCGTACCTTTGAAGTATTCCCATTCGCTGCCGTCGGATATCAGCGTGATATCTTCATCCGGCAGCGTGACTTGAGAGCCTTCAGTAACTTCGGCAATTCGCCATTTCATCGCTGCGAAGGTGCCATTGCCCTGCGGATCGCTGAAGGGGCTGGCCTCGAACGTCAGTGAGTTAATCGGATACGTGGAAGGACATGTCGCGGTAACGACGGGTGTACTGGGTATCGAGGAATCTTCGAAATACGTATCGAATGCGCGGTTGTTCGATACCACGTAGTTTTTCATGAGCTGCACCATGCCGCGGAAGCCGCCGGGGGAAGGAATATTGATGCCGTAGGATGGATTTCCGGCGTAGAAACGGCCCTGTCCGCCCTTGTTGGAGCTTACGTAGCCGGATGAAGGATTCAGCAGCGGGTTGTAGTCCCACTTAGCCCGGTCCGCTTCGACAAAAGTGGGGCCGCCGGTCGGTCGATCGATAATATCTGCAAGATCGTCAAGCACCTGATATAACTGGTCGGCGTTGTACAGGAGATCGTGAAACTCGCGGAGCCGATTCTGGTATTCGATCGTAATATTCGGATTGGAGAAGATCCTTCCCTGACTCTTGAACACATCTTCACCGTTGCCGTACATGTTGTTTGCCCAGGTCAAATCCACGTCCCACGGCAACATGAACCACTTATTGGTCTCGGGATTCAGATAGAAGAACCAGTTCTTGCCGTAGCCGATGTCGCCGTGGTGAATGCCTTCGACCACGCACCTGTAGTCATAGTATCCTGCCAGATTGACATTTTGATCCCACCATGCTTCAGAAGGCCTGCTGCCGTATTCGTTCATGAAGGCTCTCACATCTGAGCCGTTGGTAACTTGTGTCGGTCCCTGATTGTTTAAGCTTCCTGTATTGTTTTCAATTTTATAGAGATTGCCGTCCGGCAGATTGTGCTCGCTCAGGAATCTTCCGTCCACTTGTTCGAGGGTCATGTAGAGACCCCAGAAATCACCATCGTACTGCGTCGGCCCGGATTCAACAATCTCGTCAATAATGCGGAAATGAAGCCAGTTGGTTTTAGATGCCTCAGCTCCCATCATATTGAAAAGTTTGCAGGAGGCAGCCTCGAACATGCCCTGCTCGCCGCGATGCCAATAATCACCCTGCTGGATGCAGGCGGAGAAGTTCAGCTTGTCCCATGTTGTATCGTACTTCCGGCCGTAGTCGTCCCGTGCCTGGAAGCTATGCCCGCGGTTGAAGTCAAACTTCCACATATTTTTACCCATGGCGTATCGCCAGACGCCGCCTCGGGCACGGTAGCGAATGTGGTCGTATACGATCCCATCGTAAACGAGCGTGCCATTCCATTTATAATCGCTGCCCCCGTATCTCTCGCGCCAGGTGCAATTTTCGACGTCGGTCTTCTTGCTGATAAGGTGATAAACGGGCAGACTGCGCATGACATTCGTGTCGTACTCAACTACCGGACTGACTCCCGGCTGGATGGCTCCGTACCATGCGGGGACGCCATCGTAGACAAAGTAAGCAAAATTCGGCTGCGGATCGTCTATATACGGCACGATGAGGCCGCGACCGCCGCTATCGGTGGCCGTGATACGATAGCGCACAAGCCGGCGGTGTACCTGGAGGGAATCCGGAAGCTGGACGCTGTAAATATCATCGCCCGCGATTTCATCGCCGTTGAGCCCGTCGTCGAGCATCGTAACGGTTGTCCAATTCGAATAGTATTGTGAATCTTTTATAGTGATATAGTTGCCGGGTTCCACGACCTGATAGCTCAGAGTAACATCGTCTACGCCGTCGGCGTCGGTAACCTTAGCGGTGATTGTGACTACCTCACCCGATTTGGGCTGTTTCGGCAAATGTTTTACCTGGCGTATATGAGGCGGTGTATTTTCGAGATAGACCATTTCATTGGCTACCGCCGGTGTGGGATAAGCCGAACGCCAGCTTCCGGCCAGATCATTATCTATGAACGGATTGACTAATTGGATGGAATTTCCGGTGCCCGGCTGGTTCTCAGGCACGGCATCGCCTACGGTAGGCCATGGGAATCCGAGCTGATAATCGACTTGATCGATTTCGTCGCCGGAAGCGTTGCATAGTTCGATATTTTCCCCGTTATTGCTGAGTTTGCCTTCGAACGGCCCGTATATCAAATTGGGCGATACGGAGAACCTGGCACCGGTCCATTCCTTGGCCTGGATATGGGCCGGGTTTTGAACCACGATTATGTAGCCGCCTGCGGGCAGCGTCGCACCTGCTCCGAACCGATAAGAGATGCCGCTGCGAAAGTACCAGCCGGACAGATCGATATCCTCCGCCGCGGTGTTGTGGAGCTCGACAAACTCGATCAGTTCGGTTTTCACGTCAGGATCGTAGTGAATCTCGTTAATCACAATGCTGTAGTCCGCTGAACCGCCTAAAGCCGCAGAACCGGCCATGATTATAGTCAGTACGATTAAGAGCAAGGATTTTCTAAAGGATATAATCACCATTTTTCTCCTTCCTAAAGTTTCTCGTTCATCATTCTGTAGCAAGTCTCGTGTAGCACTCAGCACGGTTCGATGATACCTTATAATCATTCTAACATATTTAAGTCGGTCGAGTCAAAGCATTTCGGGGGGAATTTGGGCCGGCCGTGTGCACCATTCCTGTTGTAAGTGTGGTTCGCGAACCGCCCCTACGGCGGTTTACCCTATGAGATAGGCGAAGACGCCATCTCACGGGGTTTACTCGCCCGGGGACGGGGCCGAGACGGTCCAGTTGTCGGGGTCATTGCCGTAATCGGTCGTGATTCTCCGGGTAAGTGCTTTGCCATAGCCGTCCGCTTCGACTGGCCAAAGGTCAAGCAAGCTGGGACAATTCTCCGGATGAGAGCCGTCGCTGTAATTTATCCTGTCGACGCGAATATATTGACGCACGCCCTCATTATCAACGTCGCCGGGCATGCTCAGCTCCAGACTTTCGCCGGCATTGCTCAGATTGCCTTCGTAAGGGCCTAAAATGATGCCGGCAGACACCTGTGGGTATCGCCATGAAAATGCCGCCGGCTTTTTGACTATCAATAGATATCCCCCAGAAGGAATTGTCGCCGGTACATCGGCGCCGAAAGTGAACTCGATGCCGTCGGTGAATTTCCACGGCTCGCCCGTCTCGTAGTTATATAGCGTTACCGGCTCGGCGCTGATATTGAGCAGCTCGATATATTCGTATTGGTCGTTGGTATAGTGGGCTTGGCCATCCTGCGGAGAGCCGCCATCCGGCCAGTCGGGATTATACA
>CAZHBL010000216.1:0-8510 GCA_964530105.1 uncultured Pirellulales bacterium
ATCGGGAACTGACAACCGTCATGCTTTTAGGTATCTTTGTGGTTCTGTTTATTGCCGTCTGGCTGCCCTGTTGTATCAGCGATATTGTTTTTCCGCTGTTATTCGTTGACTCTGAGTGCGATATATGCCATGCCCACCACCACTAAAGGATAGCAGAGCCGTGACATTAAACGGCACGGGAGCAAAAATGGCAAAGTCAAATTTGGAAATAAAAGCACGTGAAATTCTGAAGGCCGCGAAGCTTTACTGCACCGCCGGCAGAGTGGCCATACTAACTGTGCTTATGAAGGCGGGCGAACCTCTCAGCCAGAACCAGATTGCCCGGCGATCGGGAGAAAATCACTTCGACAAGGTTACAATCTACCGAACTCTCGAAAGCCTGCTGGACGTCGGGCTGGTGCATAAAGTATTTATTGACAAACGGGCACGGCATTTTGAATTGTCCCACAATTGCACAGAGAGCCAATGCCACCCCCATTTCACCTGTACGAGCTGCGGTGACACGACTTGCCTGACGGAAATATCTCTGCCAATGGCAAAGAGCCCACATAAAGGTTTTATCATCCGCCGCCAACAAGTCCGGCTCGAAGGTCTCTGCCCGGCCTGCGCTTGAAAACGTAATAGAGTATATGTGGAGTATTACAATTTGAGTCGCCCGCATCGACAAGCCGTTCTGATATGTATAACCGTTTGCTTTGTGTCTATGGTGACAGGAGTGTCACTGCAACTGCACTTGCTGAGCCATGAACATTCGCGAGAGCATGATTTTGATGATTGTTCGATTTGCCAGCAGTTACTCAAAACGCACGAAAAATGTGCTCCGGAGCCGCAAACAATTCTTCCCGATACAGACCGGAATAATGACAGTTTTGAATTCGTGCCTGAATTCTATATAACCACATTTCACTGCAAGCCTTTCAACGCCCGCCCTCCTCCATCTTCTCTTTAGCATTTGAGTTGTGTGTCTATCAGGTTTTTGCTTCGGGCGTTTTCCATGCATAGACCCACACTCATCTGAACAAATCGAAAATGATGTTAGAGATAAGTTTCACTTTCTTTCATGGAGGTGATAATGTCTGATTTATTGATTGAACAAAAAGCTTCGAAGAGCTTTGTCCGGCGAGCTTCCCAACGACCCGGATTGGGCAGAAACCTGCAGTTGGATAAGAATGGATTTACCTTGATAGAGCTTCTGGTGGTCATAGCGATTATTGCTATGCTGATGGGTATTCTTTTGCCGTCACTGAACAGGGCTCGCCGGCAGGTTAAGAAAATAACGTGTATCAGCAACATGCGCCAGATGGGCGTTGCTCTTCAGGCTTATCTTACTGACAGTGAAAATCGCCTGCCGCCGAGTTCCTGCTATCTCTCCGATCCGAACCAGTACTGGCTGAAAATCCTTACCAGGTACACCGGCGAAAAACTGCTGTTATGCTGCCCTTCTGATGAAGCGAAAAGCTTTATCAACTGGAATTTGCCGCTTGATGAGCAGCCGGAAGATTCGCGATGGTCGAGTTTCGCTTTGAACGGTCTTCTCGATCCTCGCTGTTCTTACAATCGAGGCAGGTATAACAACGTGATCAATATAAGACAGCCGGGATACTGCATATATGTTAGTGAGTCACCCTCATCATGGACTAAATACGACCACGTCCATCCGGAAACGTGGGGCTCGCTCGACCAGGCCAAAGGCCAGATTGCATGGGACCGCCACAACGGGACATCGAATTTTTTATTTGTCGATGGACACGCTGAGAATCTGAAAATCGAACGGACCTGGAGCTGGCCGGGGCAGTGTTATTGGTATCCAGGTTACGCCCCGGGCTGGCCGCCGGACTAATGGTTTAATACTTGCTTCCGGCACAAAATAAGAAAGGAGCATAATTCGATGAGAGCTTTATATGTGAATTTGAGTGTTGTAATTATTCTGATAATTTCGACAAGCGTCCTGGCGGACTGCCCTCTCGATCATCTGCTGATTGGCTGTAATCCCGATGGCATTACCGACACGGATGACGACATGAAATTGTTCGTTGACTGCACGATGAAATACCGGCATAGCGATCCCAGCCAGAGCGGCGAAGCCACCTGGCTGAACTGGTACTACCCCTTATATTACAACGAAAGATATGACCGCTATCAGATTGACGAGCCGGGCTTCGAGTTAATCGAAGATAACGACCCGAACCACCGGCTAATGGGAACTCCTGATTTTGATTACAGAATAATCATCAGGTGCCTTTCCATTTCGCCGGGCTTTGCCGTCTGGAACAGCACTATCGGCGTTATCTTTGACGAGCCCGGCGATATATTCAATTACGGCGGTTTCTGGGATTCGCATTTACACCTCCAGTACCGAACTGCTTCTGACGCCGGCGGCACGGATTTGCTCTGGGTCACATTCCAGATATATGATGAGATCGCCGGTGTTAATCAATACGAAGTATCCGAGCCGTTTACGATTGTTTTTGCCGGGGAACCTTTAGCCGGGGATTTGGCCGTCGATGGAACTGTGGATATAAAGGACCTTGTGGAATTTAGCTATTTCTGGCTTGGCGACGGGGGTTGCAGGGCCAATGACTATTACGAGAGGGCCGATACAAACAGGGACGGGAAGGTTGACTTTTGTGATTTTGCCTTTATGGCCTCTAATTGGGAAAAATCACGTGAAATTGTTAACAGGAATCCCAATAGTGAGAATTACGAGTAAGAGTTTAATGTAAAACAGCCGGAATTACCGATAAGAACTTCAAAATGGTTAACCGAATAAAACTAATTATATTTGCTGCCTTGGCAGCTATAGCGATCGTAAGTTGCCAACCACCTGCCGGCCCCGTAATTGAGGATAAAGTACCTACCAGCGAGCAGAACATCACCATTCGCGAGCTTTCCGCGGCCCTGGGACTGAGCGTTAGCGAATCGAATCACACGCATGTAGTCTTGAAGAACTCGGCAAATACTGTGATGATTTTTACGCTAAACGGGGGGCGGCTTTACGTCAATACAAAGCCGATCGGCGATGTAGGCTTCATCGAGAGAAAAGCAGGGCAAATCTACGTATCGAGGTCACTCATCTCGCGGATACGCTCGGTGATGCGGGCTTATACCCCCCTGCCCCCGTCCGTACCCCGCAGATTATCGGGGACCGTGGTAATCGACGCCGGGCATGGCGGCAAAGATCCCGGCGCGAGAAGCGTTCTCGGTTTTTATGAAAAGGACATCAATCTAGCGGTTGCCCTTGAGGTCGCCCGGCTGCTCGAACAAAAGGGCCTGAGAGTCAAAATGACACGGACGGACGACTACTTCGTCGAGCTTGAGGATCGTGTCGCAATAGCCAACAACCTCGATGCGGATTTGTTTGTTAGCATCCATGCAGACTCCTTCCCGAAAAATACAAGGCGGGGTTTCACTGTTTACATTGCGAATGCGGCGTCGTCATCTTCCCGCCGGGCGGCAAATGCCATCGCCCGTTCGATGTCCGGCACAGGTCTGAACAGCTTCGGAGTTCAAACAGCCGGTTATCACGTCCTGACAGGCACTCGCGGCCCCGCCGTCCTTGTCGAATTGGGCTACCTCTCGAACCGCAGCGAGGCCGCCCTACTGCGAAGCACTTCCTTTCAGGACCGCCTCGCCCAGGCCGTCGCCGACGGCATCAGCGATTATTTCGACTAACCAACGGCCTGCCTGAATTCTTGTACACATATACGATTTTCATTTGACATATACGACCATTGTCTGGTATATTAACTATGATACCTATAGCATAAGCATCTTGCCGGAGCAGTTCAGTTCGTTTGTCGGAAATTTGAAATGCTTGGCTTTGTTCTGTTGCCCAAAAGGAGATCAGAGGAGGTTAAAGCCATGAGAAAGGCCGGAAATTCACAAATTATGCGAACAATCACTTTATTAATCACAATCTTCTCTCTAAGCTTACCTGCCTACGCCAAATACAGCGGTGGCACGGGAGAGCCTAACGACCCGTACCAGATCGCTACGGCAGAGGACTTAATGCTTCTGGGCGATAGTCCCGAAGACTATGACAAGCACTTCATCCTGACCGCCGACATCGACTTGGATCCTAACCTTCCCGGCCGTAAGGTCTTCGACATGGCCGTCATTGCCCCGGATACAAACGACACCGAGAATGGTTTTCAGGGTACTGGATTCACTGGAATTTTCGATGGGAATGATCATATAATCTTCTTTCTAAACATAAATGGAGCCGGATATCTTGGGCTTTTTGGTCAACTGGATTCAGAGGCTCAAGTCAGGAACTTACGCATAGTAGGTGTCAACATAGTCGGTTCAGACAGAAACGTAGGTGGTCTGGTTGGTTTTAATTACTACGGAGCTATAATCCAATGCCACAGTTCTGGTACGGTCACTGGCACCTACGATGTCGGAGGTCTGGTGGGAACAAACGGATGGGATCTACGAGCCATTATAAGCCAGATAAGCCAGTGCTCTAGCGAGGCTTATGTCAGCGGTACTGGTGGCATCGGCGGGTTATTGGGTTGCAACGAATTTGGCACTGTAGCTGAGTGCTATAGCACCGGTACCGTAACGGGTGCCAATTTGATTGGTGGGCTGGTGGGGCAAAACTGGGGGGACGTGACCCAGTGTTACAGCACCGCCACGATCACTGGCAGTTCCGGCGTCGGCGGACTGGTGGGGCACAGTGAGGGTGCTATCAGTGGCTGTCACAGCGCCGGAATGGTAAGTGGTAATGACGACGTCGGTGGCCTCGTAGGATGGATACATGGTGGCATCTTGAGGGAATGCTACAGTATCAGCACGGTCAGTGGCGATTCTAAGATTGGTGGATTGGTGGGTTACAGCAGCTCGTATGGAATAATTATAGCGAGCTGCAGCACAGGCGCAGTAAGCGGTACGGATGATGTCGGGGGATTAGTTGGATATAACTCGGTTGTTCTGAACTTGTGCTACAGCACCAGTACGGTCTTTGCTACAGCGGGCAATGTAGGAGGATTGGTCGGGAACAATAATGGCGGTGATGTCACGCAATGCTACAGCACCGGTGGCGTCAGCGGCGATTCATCCGTCGGCGGGCTGGTT
This sequence comes from uncultured Pirellulales bacterium, assembly GCA_964530105.1. Classification (GTDB taxonomy): domain Bacteria; phylum Planctomycetota; class Phycisphaerae; order Sedimentisphaerales; family Anaerobacaceae; genus JAFGPJ01. The sequence continues at coordinate 5,077 of CAZHBL010000216.1, forward strand.
GGGAGCAATAGCGAACAAGGAGTCCTTACTGCCTGTTGTTGGGATATCGAAACATCGGGCCAAACCAATAGTGCCGGTGGCGTAGGACTAACGACAGCTAAGATGCACGACATACAGGCTTATCTCAGCATTGGCTGGGATTTTGTTAACGAGATAGAGAATGGGACTTCGCAAGTCTGGCAGATACCAGAGGGAGGCGGCTATCCGGACTTGGCTATTCTTAATGGATATACTCCGCCCCGGCTACAAGGCACAGGAACACACGAGGACCCATTCCTGGTTTCGAATGCTCTGGAATTGGGGGCAATGGTATACTATGATCCTAACGCTTACTATCGTTTGGCCGCATCCATCGATCTTTTGGGCACCAATTGGGGCCTGGCAGTAATCCCTTGGTTTTCAGGAACGTTCGATGGGAACGATCACGCAATCTTGCATCTCACAATCACTGGCGGTAGTCATGTAGGATTGTTTGGCCAGTTGGATTCCAAGGCAACAATAAAAGACCTGGGCGTGGTAGATGTGAACATTTCCGGCTCTGGTAGCGATATCGGCGGATTAGTGGGCAGCAATGGCGGTCTTGTGACTCACTGTTACAGTACCGGCACAGTCGGTGGGATGGGCAATACAGTCGGCGGGTTAGTGGGGTACGTTGATTGCGGCATAGTGACCCACTGCTGCAGCGCCGGCACGGTCGTCGGCGGTAACTGTGTCGGGGGGCTTGTGGGCAGCACCTATGGCGCCGCCATCACAGCGAGTTTCAGCGGCGGTTCGGTGAGCGGCCAATACTGTGTCGGCGGCCTCGTGGGCGACAGCAGAAGCAGCATCGCCGCATGCTATAGCAGCGCCTCGGTCACGGGGGATCACGATGTTGGCGGGTTGGTGGGGGACAACGACTACGACGGCCGCAGCTGGGGCTCCATCGCCAACTCCTACAGCACCGGTGCGATCCGTGGCAACGATGAAGTCGGCGGGCTCGTGGGTTGGAATTTGGGCCAGTTGGTCGATTGCTACAGCACCGGTGCGATCCGTGGCAACGATGAAGTCGGCGGGCTCGTGGGTTCGGACTATTCCCGTGAAATGGGATGGGGTACCGTAATCGCGTGTTTCTGGGATATCGAAACTTCAGGGCAGATGACCAGCGACGGTGGCGATGGCAAGACCACGGCAGAAATGCAGGACCCAAACACGTTCATAGCTACGGGGTGGGATTTTGCCCCGAATGATGTCTGGTTTGAGCCTGCAGGGGGCGGGTATCCGATTCTATGGTGGCAGCTCGCTGTCTTGCCGAGTTTGCCCCAGTTCTCCGGCGGTACTGGGGAGCCCAATGACCCGTACCTGATCTCGACGGCGGAAGAACTGAACAGGATCGGGCATAATCGAAGGCTGATGGAATGCCACTTCAAGCTCATCGGCGACATTGATTTGACAGGGTTTCATTTCTACCCAATTGGCAGTCTTGACGACCCATACCGTGGCGTCTTTGATGGCGATGGCTTCACGATTTCGAACCTGACAATCACGGGTGGAGAGTATCTGGGCCTGTTTGGATGCCTGGGATCCGGCGCCGAAGTCAGATACCTGGGCGTCGTCGATGTCAACATAACCAGCTCAGGCGACTGGGTCGGCGGGCTGGCGGGATGCAACAGCGGCACTCTGACCAGGTGCTACAGCACCGGCACGGTCAGTGGCGATGACCGTGTCGGCGGGTTGGTAGGGCTGAACTGGGGTGTTGTGGCCGACTGCCACAGCACTGGTGCGGTCAGTGGGGACTACGGAGTCGGTGGGCTGCTGGGGGTGAACAGCTCTCCCAACGGTATCGTGTCGAATTGTTATAGCACCGGTGCAGTCAGTGGTCGGAGTCAAGTGGGTGGATTGGTGGGTGATAACAGTATCGACAGCAAGGTGAGTTGGTCCTGCTGCACCGGGGCCGTCAGTGGCTATAGCCAGGTCGGCGGGCTCGTGGGGTGGAACTGGCATACTGTGACGCGATGCTACAGTACCGGCCGCGTAAGCGGAAAGAGTTCGGATGTCGGTGGGCTGGTCGGGCGAAACGCCGGCGATGTATCCCACTGCTACACCACCGGTACGGTCAGTGGCAATTTGCTTTATGTCGGCTGGCTGGTCGGGAGTGGAGATCCAGAGAAGGTCACTTCCTCCTTCTGGGAGATCAAGAAGTCAGGGCAGGTCACAAGTGCCGGCGGCACAGGTAAGACCACAGTTGAGATGCAGACAGCGAGCACTTTCCTCGAAGCCGGTTGGGACTTCGTGGATGAGACTGAAAACGGCCCGAACGACGTTTGGAAGATGTGGGATGGGTACGACTACCCTCGCCTAATATGGGAGACTGGGCTGAACACGCCGTTAGTGTTTGTGGATATCAATGATCCGGGCTTTTATGGTCAAATGAGTAAATACGAGGTCACCAACGCCCAGTATTGTGATTTCCTGAACGCAGTCCTGACTTCCGGCGACATCACGATAAACGGCAATGATGTCTATGGCGCTGACGGTTCGAATAGCGGGGAAGATTATGTCGGACAGCGGTATTATCATTGCGATGGTTCGGGCTATACAGGCTATGGAGCAACCAACGGCGGAGCCGCCCGGATCCATTACAGCGAAGGCGCGTTCAGCGTTGATGAAGGCTTTGGCAACCATCCCGTGACCTACGTGAGCTGGTATGGGGCTATGGCCTTTGCAAACTACTATGGCTATTACCTTCCTACGGAAGATCAATGGCAGGCGGTTGCCGATTATGACGGCACTTATATCTATGGCTGTGGTGAAACCATAAATCCGGGCATTGCCAACTACAGGGATTCAGAGCATCCGGATGGTACTACCCCTGTGGGCAGCTTTGGCCAGTATGGCTACAGTATGAGTGATATGGCAGGTAATGTATGGGAGTGGACATGCAGCAGCTTAGGCGACTCTCGTATCTTCTGCGGCGGCAGTTTGGGAAGCATTGACTCCGACTGTGAAGTCTCGATCAGGGGCGACGGCATCCCGTACGCCGCCTACTACGACATAGGCTTTCGGGTGTGTCGTTGAGTGCTCCGTACCCTGGATTTTCCCTTTGAGCTTTGTTCTTTTATACTTTACCCGAGCCAGGCGAGGGGGCGACATTTTTCAACATATGGGTAAGGCTGCGAAGATCAATCAGGCTCTATATAACTTGATCCACAGGTTGGGTGTAGGCTTCGGCTTGCGGCCCTTTTGTTGTGCTACACCAACGGCACCGAAGACATCTGGTGGATTCTCGAAGGCCAGGGCTATCCGAGACTGTGGTGGGAAGCTCACGATTGACTATTTACGATTTACTATTGACTCCTTCTCTGAGTGCTCGGTGCTCTCTGTGGCCAGAAGAATCAGTGTTAATCTGCAATGCTAACTCGTAAGAGCTTGAAAATTATTCCAGATAATCATCAGGC
>CAZHBL010000217.1:0-8501 GCA_964530105.1 uncultured Pirellulales bacterium
TAGAAGTTGCTTAACAGTTCATAACCTACTGAGCCTTGCTCGGCGAAGGTTGTCAACTTCCTGTAGTCCTGCTCGGCACGTTCGAATTCACCTTCATTGGCCAGGTATGCCGCCCGCATCATATAGGCATTGAAGGCGTTGCTATCGGCCGCATAATCGTTTAGGATTTGCTGGGCCTCTTTTTCCTCACCTTGGGCCTTTAAGATTGAGACTCTCGCCGCTGTTAGCGGCAGTGTGCCAGGTGTTATCGCTTCGGCCTGGTCCAGGTAATCCAGGGCCTGTTTGGCATCCCCGTATTGCTGGTAGATCAGTCGCGCCAGAAGGATTCGCGAGCTTGCATCCTGCTCGTCATTCGATACCCTGATTTTCAACTCTTCGATTGCTCTGGAAAAGTCTCCCGCATCAAGGGCCGTTCGAATATGGAATGCACTGGTGAGCCGTGCATCCGAACCGGTCTGCTCGAGTACCTTCTCAGCCTCCGGCAAACGGCCTTGTTGTTCAAGGGTGGTCACTAATTTTTCTGCGATGTCCGTGGCCGAAGGATTACGGACCAGCGCCTGGCGGCATGTATCTTCAATACGCCTGGAATCGTCCAGCTTCTCATACATATTCACCATGAGCAGTACAGGTGCTGACCACTGGGGATCTGAATCAATGCAGTATTGAAGGTAGCCGGCAATATCCTGCTGCTTCGCCCGCCATTCGTCGGATAACAGCCATATGCGCGATTGATACAGACGCCATTGAAGTCCAGTTTCCCCCTCAGCATCACGTAATTCGCGGATTAGTTTATCGACTGTTACCTGGTCTTCCTGGATTTTAGGGATAAGCAGAAGCAGTGTGCGAGCACGGATTTCCCGTTTATCCTTTGCTGCCATATCACTTAAAATGCTTATCCCGGCACCCTGATCCCCATGCATGAGCTCCAGCAAGGCGAGATTCATCGATATGGATCGATTCTCCCATTTGTTGACCACGGCATCCAGTGCCTTTGTGAGGCAATTTCGGGCTGAGTCATAGTCTGTATTGGCCACATGAAGATTCGACAGAGTAAGCCAGGGCTCCGCTACCTCTGGATGCCGGTCACAAGCAACCTGGCAGGTGCTGATCGCCTCGGGCATCCGTTTCTCCCGGTGATAGAACCTGACAAGCTGGATCTCAGCCCTGAGAGGTTCCTCACATTCTTCGATTGCCTGTTTCAGCTCCTTTTCAGCCTCCTCCGGTTTATTAAGGTTAATGGCGACAATGGCCTGCAGTATGCGGATTTCAACACTATCAGGATTCTCCGTGCGTAGTTTTACTAATTCATCTGCTAAAGACTGGAGATTCGGCGTGTTGTTCTTCGGATCCTCCGCCGAGATATTAATACTCGCCTCAATACGAAGTAGTTTGAGGGCAATATCCGTGGGGTCCTCTGCCAGCCTCGCAACCTCAAGCGCCTTGTTCCAGTCCTGCAACTTGAGGTACTCCTTTGCAAGCTGCACTGTCATTTTCCGGTCTTGAGGACGAATACGAAGATACTGGATAATGGCGTTGACAGCCCTCCTGGTCTGGTCTGTTCGGATAAAGGCATCTGCCAGCAGCCCCCACACTTCGGGTGACGAAGTACCGCTTAAAACGAATGGTTGCAGGGCATTGATGACCCCATACAGGTCGCCTTCGGCACTTGCCACCAGGGCCTGTAGGTAAGACAGCATCTGCCTGTTTGTCGGCAGATCTATTTGTGTATACATGGTGTCAACATACTCGTCCAAACAGTCATTCGCATCCGAAACTCTGTTTGCACCAACATAATACATAATGGCGGTGGGAAGAACCAGGACTCTATGTCTTTTTTCTTTCAGTACTTCCAGTACTTCATCGACCAGAGAGACCGCTTTCGTTGTGTCTCCCTTAAGTCCCGCTAGTCGAGAAGCCAATAGGAATCTTTTTACGGTCCAGTCATGTTTATCTAAAAAGTACTCCTCCAGCGTTTCCTGCGGGAGACTCTCAGCGGCCTGCAGTTCATCTCCAGCCAGATTAGGCTCGTTTTGGGCGATCCATTCATCAGCCATCAACAAGCGAATGCGGGGATCTTCCGTGCCCAGATTGTCGGCTTTCTTAAGGTCATTGCGGGCGAGCGCCAGCTTGCCTTTTATATCTTGTGCGCTCTGGCCGGGGATCTGAGATGATAGGCGGTAGAACTGTGCGCGAGAGGCCAGCGCCTCGACAGATTCCGGGGCGTAAACCAGAGCCTGGTTGAGCCATTTCAGGGCTTCCGATTTATCTACGATGGTAACTTCGTCGAGGATTATCCGGCTCATCAGTCCACAAGCCCGCACATATTCTTCGATATGCTTAGCCGGAAGATCCGCATCGAGGTCCTTTATGAGTTCCCCAAGCTTCTCTTGAGCTTCCTTCTTTTTGTTTAGGCCATACAGTGCTTCGGCAAGCTTCAACGTGGCTTTTCGGTCATTCGGATCCTCATCGGTCCGATTACGGGCGATGTAGGCCAGCTCTTCGAATTGTCCTGTGGCAGAATATAGTTTGATTAGTTCGTTATAGGCATCCTCGTTAAGAGGGTCCAGTTGCAGGATACGACGATAGACCCCAATGGTCTGCCTGATGTTTGGGACTTCGAGCGGCCGGACGGACATTCGTGCTTTTGCGTACTTCTTAAGAATTTCAAGATCATTGGGATTTCTGCCGAGGTACTCCTGGAAGTTTCTATAAGCAGCCGGCCAGTCCTCTTTTTCAAAAGCAGCGTTCCCCGCGTTTAGTGACATTTTCGAGAGAAGGGTTCTTCGAATCTGACGAGCAGCAAATAAAGAGGCTCCGAGTGCTGCCGTGACGATTATCAGGATGATAAGCACTTTAACGTTGATTTTCGCACATCTGTTCCTTTTGAGCATGACACATCTCCTTTGGAATATCACAGACTTATCTATTTAGGAACTTTAACCAGTTTAACATGTATAAATGCCGTTTACAAGGTAAAATTGTTAGCAAACCGTTGGATATTCGAGACGGCCCTCTGCCAACCGCATTTCGAGGCTTGCCATTCCGCACCCATTCGACTGTGCTCAGAGTAGCCGAGAGAGATATGGACTCGCCTTTGGCAAGGCTGTTCTCATGTCATCGCCCCCCAGCCGAAGACGGATGTACGCCGGCACCGGGCACCAAGACTTTGCCGAATCTGGCTTTCAGGAGACTGGGCTGATGAAAAGATGAAAACAGCCTGCGAAGCGGCAACGAATTATATGATTGCTTGTTAAAGGATTGTTATACGAATTTACGAAGTTTCAAGCCGGCTACACCCAAGCCGAGCATACCAAGCAGAACGGCCGCCGGGACGGGAACCGGATTAAAAGTAAAGTCATCAACCGTGAAAGTATAAGGACTATCGGGGCTGAATATCACATAAGCGATATTCGCAGCGCTGACACTTAGAAGCTTGTTGGGTGGTGTACCATAACCAACAATGTTGGCTCCACCTGTAAATGAGGGGGTTCCCAATACGGATCCAGAAGAGTCATACGCTGTCAAAGTCACATTCCCTACTCCAGTAACGTAGCCACCGGCCATCCGCCATTCTGGACCGACAGCATCAACTCTTAAGTCTGTTATGAGCTTGTTGACTGGGTCGTAGTTCCAAATTACCTTGTCACCGGAATGAGGGGGAAATAATGAAGAGACAAGTGAACCAGTAGACTCCGATAGGATTTGTGCGAGGCCGTTAAAGTCTGCTCCGAACCCTAAAAACTGGTCGTCAACGCCAACCAAATCCCCCAATGACTCAAAATCAATAGTCATATCGGCCTGAGCACTGCCGGCGGCCAGAATTAGAATTGCCGCGGTACAAAATGTTATTAACCTTCTCATTTTATTCATCCTCCCTGACTTGTTCCTAGATTCATTTTAATTGCCGACCAATCCCCCCGCAAAATAGTTCGACTTTGCTCACCACCCTGAGCATGTCGAAAGGACCGAAATATGGGGCGAAGCCCTTTCACAAAGGGCTTCGCCTCCTCCAGTTTTCACTACTATCACTTTTTGACACAATATTACCCATAAAAGGGTTATCATGCAAATCTGCGTAATTTCAAACCAGCTACACACAGGCCGAGCATGCCAAGCAGGATGGCGCCGGGGACGGGGACCCTAACGATCTGATCCTGTGCATGGCCAGTGTGATCCGAGTTGATCCATAGGTTCATGACACGGATGTTGCCGATGGTATTGCCCCAAGTTGTGTTCCATGATCCGCCGGGGGCGACTGCGAGGTTCGCCTGGTTAACCAGATAGTTGTTTACACCCAAGTTTTCGCCCTCAAGGTACCAGATTGCCTTCTGGAGATCATCGGCGTTTCCATCGCTATGTCCTATTAAGTTGTCAATCCAGAGACTATACAGGTAGGCGCTCTCAGGCGACAGCGGGTCAGGGGTTCCCCCGCCACTTCCGCCGTCCCATGCGACGGTGTCGATGGTTGCGTAGTACTTGTGATTGTAAGAGACGTACTCATTCGTTTCAATACAAAATGTCACGAACTGGTCGCCAACATCATAGATCCCGATTTTATCCCCGCCGAGATCGGCAGTGCCAAGCACCGTTATCAGGAACTCGCCACCACCCGTGTTCCCGTATGGCCCATCCTCGAGTAAGACCCGCATATCGGCCATTACTGGGACTGATATAAACAGACATAACAAACATGCTACTATACTTAAATTTCTCAAACTACCCTCCTCTCCCTGACTTGTTCACACATCATTCAGATTCTCCTTGAAGAACGTCAGAGTAAAAGTTCAATTCTTTAGATAATCTCCGCGCAGATTATAAGCTTAGTGCAATTTCAGAACACATAAAACCTCTGTATTCGATCTTAAAGCCCTACTCCACCACGAAGATCGATGCTACTGGCCTGGCTGAGCGAAGTCTCTTACAGCCGAGACTTCGCTTCCTCCAGAAGCCTAATCACTATAACCAGATTGTCCATTCATTGGGCAATCAATGCTCTTATGCAAACTTACGCAATTTTATACCGGCTACACTCAAACCGAGGATACCCAGTAGGATGGCGCCCGGAACAGGTACGACCGTTATGTCGATACTGCCACCAGTTACGTCGAAACCGTTTGGACTAAACCACGGGGCCGTTGCGGTTAAATGAACGATGCTGCCATTCCACGGTAGAGGCGCTGCAAAATTCATCGGCACAGATCCGGTCCCACCGTCAAATGTGGTCTCACCGATTGTGCTGGGATTGTAGGATACATTGCCCAGCACACCGGCAAAGTTATTGCTGGATCCCAATGTACTCCATGTGCCTATGAGGTCTGCGGTGATGGTATCACCATCGACATCGGTGAAAACGAACGAGCCGAGCCCGTCGGCGCTCTCGGAGCCAGCAGTCGAAACGATGTTGGTCACCTGCATTGTGAGCGAGAAAGAACCTAAATCGGCAGGCCATACAAAAACAGCAGCCGTGCCAAGAGCAGGAGGCGATTGGCCTATCACACTACCAAGTTGTATATTTGCTATGGCCGAGCTTGCATCTGCCGTGAATGTGCTCACCCCGTTGAATACTGAATTGGGATTCGAAATGGTAATGTCGAACAAATCGGCCCTTGCCGGTGCAGTGATCAGGCACAAAGTCAAAATAGTCAGAATTATTAATTTTATTTTCATTGTTAATTTTCCTTAACATGTAAGTCTAATAACTTCTCCTTTCGATTGAGTAAGATACTCAATCAGCGATATGATTACTCCCGCTCAAAATGAGCAGGAGAATATTTCTCTATGACATGTTAGGAGGGCCCCGGGATGCAATAACACTCGGGGTGAATTGGGACTTTCGCCAGAGGGATACAATTGTCCTCTGGCTGTATTGTGGTATATGAGACTCCACCATGCGGTCCGGCTGAACAAAGCAGCAGGCCGGCATAGGGTAGAGAGTTTCCGGCGTTACGGCGTGGCTGTGGCCGATTTGGAAAGGACCACCATCGTGGTACCATTCCGGGATGAATTCAAAGGATAGCTTTTTAATCCATGGAGCGGCCTGGCATAAGCCCAGACCTATCAAGGCATAAAGGCATAAAGCAAAGCTGCCAGGGCCGTCCGTAAAGCTTCTCATATTCTGCAATTCAGAGGTCTGCTCTGTATCAGCAGTTGGCTCGGGTAAAAGCTCGACAGGCCATAAGTCCAGATTAGCGATGCTGGGGTAATTAAACAAGCTTGATGAATCTGCATAATGGAAATCGGTCCGACTGTGAGGGACATACGATGATTGCCCGTATTCAGCGCTCTGAGTGGGTACTGGCATCATGTCGGCATAAACAGAAGCCGTACATACCAGTATCACAAATAAGACTAAGATGGTTCTTTTGCCGTTCATTATCAGCTTATTCACCAACCTTTTTATATTCCGCGCACTACTCCTCTGTAGGCACGTACTCCTTATCTGTATAAGAATATCAAAAAGGCCGTTTTATGTCAAGAAGAATTTTTAGAAAAAGCACAAATTTTTTTAAGTTGTCCGAAATAGCCATTAACTTCTTTTCTGATATAGACTTAAAATCCATATGCTAACGAGGGCTCTCAGTTTTTGCCCGATTTTTTCCGATTTTTGCTATTATTTCATCTGGTTTTAGGTCGGTTTCAGGCAAAGTCAGCATTTCCATCAGCCAAAGCTCGCCAAACATGAGCATAACAGCGATCGGCATCATGACTATACCGGCAAAATCATGGAAAAATTTGTCTGCCGCTTCCGAGCTGACCTTAAGCATAATCACAGCCGTGACGAAGATTCTCACGATGTTGCATATTACTGCCACTGGGATACTCGATGCAAGCAGGATGGCTTTCTGGAGCCGCGAACGCTTCACCATGTATGCGATGAATGCGGCGACTATAATGAACGCCGTCAGCATCCGCAGGCCGCTGCAGGCCTCTGCGACCGCCAAAGGGGTATCCTGATTCAGCATCATGACATTTCCCTGCTGGCTGACCCTGATACCGAATGCCTCCATAAGAAAAACCGCTCCCGTTGTAGCCATATTCTGCAAAGGTCCGCTAATCATGTTGTGAACGCGTCCTGGCAGAGGGACCATAAGCAAAAGGATCAATAGTATCCATAAAACACGCCGGAACACCTGCCTGCCGGCGACCATCAGGACCAGGCCTGCTATGGTCAATACCAGCGAATATCGCTCCGCTGACTCAAACATGAACAGCAGTCCGTAAGTCCGCCCTGCCTGTGCCAGCATAAGCAGTGCTATTCCACCCGACCAGCACGGTTTTAGCAGGCATTCTCTAAGGTTCTTTCTCTCACGCCAGACAAGAAATAATGCAACCAGGGGAACGAGCTGGCCTGCAGAGTAGTCATCACTTCCTTGCCAATCCTTGAAAAGAACCACAATTGTCGGCCAGTACGACCAGAAAGTTACGGCCAGCAAAGCAAATGTAACTGAGATAAGCATTAGGAGCTTATCCTGCATCTGTTTTTTGCCGGACAATTGCATTGCATGCCTCCGGCGAATACGGTTTTCAACCATTCTCCGCTCCCTCAAACACACTGCTGGTATTAAGGCTATCGCCCGATTGCTGACCCTCTTCGGTATCTTTGAACAGTCGGGATATCAATGAAGCGGATTCGACAGCAAAGGTACTGACGGTTCGCGTAGCCGAATCGGCGGTCTGATTCGATGAGATGGAAGTGACTATTTGTACTTGAGCAACATAACGAACCGTGCCTGAGCCCCGCCATGCCTTTGATCGCAATAGCGAAACGTCACTGCAATATTCTCCGTCTACAATGTAGTAATCCAGAACTACGACTTTTTTTGTAGTCAAAGTGCCGCGTGAAAATTGCATGATATTACACGGCAGTCCTGTACCATCGCTCAAGGGCAGTTCCATGGAACGCTTATCAAGGAGTGTCCAACCGGCCCCCGTATAGCAGACCTCCGGGCGATGAGGCATCAGGTCACGTGCTTTGACGCCGGTCGCGACGTATAGCGAGATGAATTCAAAACCATTGTTTCGGGAATAACTGCGGTTGATGTGCGCATCAGTATCCGTCGCACGGACAATGGCTTCGTCCAGGGGCACTTCCCGGCCTGTCCAATCGCCAATTTGCAGTGGTAATAATTCCAAGGCAGCAGGTGATATTGGAATGGTGTTCAGGGGAGCGGCAAGTCTAGCAGCCAGAACACGGTATCCCAGGCCAAGAATGAGCATCAGGAAACTTGCTGTTATCGCGGCTATCATAACCGGACGTGGATTTTGATTCTCAATTTTCATAATTCGTTCTCCCTCATATCTATTTCAGTTCCTGTTATGGAAAGCCACTGTGGATATAAAACAATTAGTGATCAATAAGAAAACCCGCAGCTTTCTTATAGAGTGCAGGTTTGTTTCTATGTAGTTCTTAACTGATGCCAGGATGCAGAAGTTTACATGTTCCGAAGCGAGTACCAGAGAATGCCGATCCATTCGTGAATCGCAATAGTGCTTTGCTCAAA
>CAZHBL010000218.1:0-6563 GCA_964530105.1 uncultured Pirellulales bacterium
AGCCCTATTACATCAGAAAGCTATGCTGCTTAAGCTTCAAATCCAGCTTTTTCTGAGTAGTCCAATACGATCACTCCTCCGGCGGGCTGAGATAATATAAGCCGGATAGTACGAATTCCTCTTGCGCTCCGAGCAGCAGCTCTGCCTGCTGCAGGGCCGCCAGCAAGTTGTCCTGCACCGAAAGCTCCGGCACCCTGACGCACTGCATCGTGCCGTTTACATACCACTTCCACGGACAGACCTGTCTGATGTCTGCTAAGGTGCCTGTCGCCTCTGTAACCGTCATCAGGCCGTCCGGGGCGTCCTCGACGGATGTCCCGAACGCAATGGTAATCGTCCCATCGGCATCGTTCACTACGGCCCGCTGAGCGTTCATGTCGGCCACAAATGTTGCCGTAACATCACATGTGATTTGGCCAATCACGTCCTGTGATCTGCCTGTATTGCGTTCGGTCATGATCATTTGACCTGCCAACGGAATATGCAGAATCAGATCCTCGCTGATAGTCCCAGCTCCGGTGACTTGCGTCGTTAATTTCCCCGTTACGTTTTTGTTCAGGAATTGTGCGTTCGTTTCACCCGTGCTCGTAAACCAATCCCATGGGCCAAGTCCCCACTGCTGATCCCATCCGCCGCCTTCAGGAGCAAGCTTTGCGGTGCGTCCGGTGCCGTACTCACAGAAGGCTATGGGCTTCTTGCTCATATCCGGGATATACAGACCGCTGAGTGCGAATGTGCCCATGCCACCGATCAGTGCAACGTTTCCACCGAGAGCTGTAAAAATGTTGTCCTGGAGTTCGAGTCCCGGGATCAGAGGGATTGCATAAGAGCCAGCTATGTTCAACTCCCATTCTCCTTCCTGGTCGATATATTCAAACACCCCGGTCGCCTCCTCCAAGGTTAGTGTGACTTTGGGAGCGGGTGGATGGAATGGCGCCAGGAACATACCGCATCCCTCATCCACAAGAACGCGTGAAGCATTGATGTCGATTACATTTATACCTGCTCCGCTAAGGACCATGGTGCCAATAGTCACATCTTTATAATCCTCATCGTGGGCCGATAGAGTCAGCGTGCCTGCAATCGGGAGGGTTGCAACGAGATCGGCACTAACATCTGCTGCGGAAGTCGTACGAAGGTCCAGGATAGCGGAAACGTTTGAATCCAACAGGGCTTCACCATTACTGTCAGACCATGTCCATGGCCCTTGTCCCCAGTTGAGTTGCCAGGTAGCTCCACCGGTAAATAATTCAATGGTTGTTCCCGAGCCATAATCAATAAAAGGTACTGGACCTATCTCGGTCAAGATAAAACCGCTGATAACAGAGGCAGTAGAGCCATCATCTCGTATAGGAGTAATATCAATATTCATGGTGGCATCGCCAGCGGTGAAATTTAGTTTCACCACAGACCCACCCTTTCCCTGGACACTTCCCTGAGCAGTAAAAGGATCATATTGCTCTACGATTATGTCTCCCTCAACGATAATTTTCATAGGGCGGCTATGGTCTGTATAGAATATAAGCTGAAGTTGATATTGCATACCGACAACCAATCCGTCAAGAACAATGAAAGTTGTACGGCCTTGTGCGGCACTGTTATTCTTCCATATTACGCCGTGGAGTAACATATCAAGATTAGAATCTCCTGTGTTAGGAGGTAAACCCTCCCATGTACTGCTCTGGCCCTCGTCTGTTTTAGTAAAGGTCAAATCGGGGCAATCCTGGTCTTGAGAAAAGACAAAATCACCAAACTGAGGATTACCATTGTTCCCGAAATTGATTGCATAGATAATGTCTCCGGTCAGGTCTAAATCTGCCGGACTGTTTACAGCTTTGATTTCAACAACACCACCCTCAACGAGATTGCCGATCGATAAAAGCACAATAATCAAAGCCACACTTGTTTTAATTTTTCTCTTCCACATGTAAGGTTCCTCCTTTCAAGGTACCCGTTTATTGTTCTTGCTGGCTTACATATCCAGCCGAATTTCTTGTTTTTTACCTGCCCAAGTGTAAATAAACCTCCTTTCTGACAGCAGTACTTCTATTGTTTGGACTGTGGTTTCCTGTAAGGAGAAAGCCGGCAAGTCCAATCCAAATTGCTTCGTTTTCGTATCTTTCGAACCATCGCATCGTCTGGTTCTGCTCCACAAGTAACTACACAGAAAAGAGGCCAATCTTGGCAAGCGATTAAAAATAATTGCCAATTCATTTTATTTTTTCTAAGATGGTATATAGAACAGGAGGTTGGAACTCGGGTCTAATTCGAATAGAGGGCGAAACCGAGGGCCAAAAAGCTTGATTCTGTGGAGCGAAAGCATGACGAATTTCAACGGTCATACATCAATGGGAGGAAGGAGCTATCAGTTTCCAGCCACGGAATGGACGAAAATCCTGAGTCCTCTTCGGCGAGAAAATGTTTATTCTGAACTGTACGCAAAGTATTGGAAGCCGCTCTATGCCTATCTCAGGGGAAGAGGATTCGGCAATGAGGAGGCCAAGGACCTGGTCCAGGGATTCTTTACAGATAAGGTTCTCGGTCAGGAACTCATTCAAAAAGCGGACAGAACACGTGGCAGACTCCGAAATTTCCTGCTTACAGCAGTAAGAAATTACGCCATTATCATTCAAAGGAGAAAAAGCCCCCAGCAGGGACTTGATGAAAAGGCTGAAAGGCCTACAAAGATCGGCGATCCGGAAATTGAGTTTAACCGTGCCTGGGCGGATGAATTGCTCCAGGAAGTCTTGAAAGAGCTGAAAACCGAATGTTCTCGAAAAGGAAAGGCCGTACATTGGAGGTTGTTCCATGAATGGCTCCTGGAGCCGGATGTAGAAGCTGACAACGTCCGACTGGCCGACATTGCTGCCAAGCATGGCGTCGCCAGCGCTTCAAGAGCTTACAATATGATATCCAATATCAAAGAACGCTTTCGTGCGATTTTGCGGAATCACTTGATTCCACTCGTAGACTCGGATGAACAAGTCGATGGGGAAATTGCTGATTTCATAAATATTTTTTCCCAGCAGTCGACAAGATTTTAGCAGATTCTGTGTATATTAATATAGAACAGCAGCGGTACTGCATCCATTGAAAACGACTCAAAGAGATTATGCCGGATATTAACATAGTAATTTGTCATGATTGATTCTGTGGCTTGTCATTCCCGCGAAAGCGGGAATCCAGAATCGTTGGTACCATGGATTCCGCATCAAGTGCGGAATGACAACCTATCTTATCGAAATTGACAGACTACTTGCGGGTGCCTGTGGAGTATATGGACAAGTGGATAAAAAATCGCAAAAATTAGATTTGAGCCGGCACCAAAAGTCGCGGCTGTTGAGCCTTGGTCTTGGCTCTAACCTGCATGAGCCGAATACCGACAAAGTTGAGCAGAAAGCGGACATGCTCTATGATGTTCTCATGCGCACATTGCCCGTAGATCCATCAGTTGTCAATTCGCTGCCAGACATCGTGAGAGGTTTATCTTCCAGACTGCAGTCATTAGCGGGACTACCTATAGGGGATTTGCTCCAGGATCCTACGACCGACATCACAACAATCAGTAGAATCAAGCAGTACGCCAAGGAATCAGGAACCTCTACGGATTCCGAAGACAGGAGCGATGTTTTTCTGGTCGTCTACTATGCAGCCATAGCAAGTGCGCTGGTCTATCACAACGAGAAGATAACACAACACTCCTATAAGGATCTGGAACAGTTCTTCTATTCGTTTATCAAGAACAACTGGATCCTGTACGAACTTATTTCACTTTTCACACGCGCCCGAGAATACTGTCTCGAAAAGATGCAGCAAGATGATTCAGGTTCACTTTGAAATCTGGTGGCTGGAAATTCTCACTTAGAGAAGATGATTTGAGTTTGCTTGGTAGCATCGTACAGTTCGCGAATTTCGTCTGAGGTCAATGCTCGGTTGTAGACACGCACATCGTCAATGTAACCGTTCCATTCACGGTTTAATCCCTCGTCTACCCCGGCATTCGCACCAATCCAGACGGGGGAGGTATCTGAGTTAATATTTCCTTGAGCTTTCTCAAAATTGTCTAATACGCTGTCTATATAAAGGGCCTGAACTTCCATGTCGTATACCCCGACCACATGATACCATTTTCCATCGTCTATACTGATTTCTCCTTTGACACCAACCTGGAAATTGTCGAGATTTTGGAGACCATTGCAGTTAAATTTAAGCGAGTCCTCATCTGAGTTTCTATGTAGTCTCCAAGTGAAGTTTCCCTTGGTGATAATGGCTTGCCATTGCTTGTCAAAAGTTTGGACTTTGATCCAAGCTACAACTGTAATTGGACCTGTTATGTTGAAAGAGGAATCATTTCCACAATCCACATAGCCACCTTCGATGCCAATACTCAGAACATACCCTCTCTCTGCATCTAAAATAAAATGTGCAGAGCCTACCAGTTTGCCGTCGAGATTATTACCTGACGAATCAATGGCCTCACTACCTTCGGACTGGTCAAATCTCCACCATGCGATCATTTTATCAGTAGGCAGGTTCCAAAAGAACTTCCTGTCATATAATTTACCTGACTGGAAAAGTCTTAGACGCTCCTCATAATTCGCCTTCCACCTGTCTTGCTTGTCCGGGGGGAGTAAATCGATTGCCTTGTTCTGATAATTCACTGCATCTGCGAATTTACCACTTCCGGCACAAGCGACGGCATAGGTACTGAGATAACGCCAGTTAGTCCAGCCTGTAAGCTCGTTAGCTTTCTTTGCATTTTCGATCGCCTTGTAACTATTTATCGATTTAGTCTCCGGGAATTTAGCCTGCAGCCACGCGAGCTTGTCCAGTGTACAGGGATCGGTTTCCTCGTAATTGAGTGATGATTCATAATCAGCAATGGCCTCGGCGTATTTGCATCCCCGGTCGTGGATATCTCCTCGCCAGCGATATTTCCTGGATAACTGGCTAAGAATATCCAGTCTGCGTTTGTCGAGTTCATTGTTCTGTAAGAGTAACAGGGATTGTAAATCTTTTAATACTTCAGAAGCCTTCTCTATCTGACCGGCGTCTATTTCAAGAACTGCAATATCCAGAATGGTACTAATCGTCTCAGGATCCTGACGCCCCTTCTCAACAATATAATAATCCAGTTTGGCAACTAACATCTCTTTGGTTGTGGCTGACCGAATTTTGCCATTTTCCAGGCGAATCGGGAGGTATGCATCGATTAAACTTAAGATCCTCTCTGGGGGTACGTCCTTTGTTGTGATACTCTGCAAACCTGGTGCGGTAATCAAACTCGACCCATCTGCATTGAAACGGGGCAATCTTTTCGGGGATTCATGTGAGGATGAAAAGACTCTGTCCATATCAACAGATAAACAATCTGTTGATATATTCTCGTAAGTTGTCTTTTCCTGATAAATCTCAAAACAGTTCCCAGTCTTTATGTTCCAAATCTTCACGGTTTGCCGTTGTTCACCGCTGCATGTGACAAACTGATAACTGTCAGGACTAATATCAGTTACTACCTGGTCTTCACCGGGTGATATCTCAAAAATTGGGTCCCCATCCTCAACACTCCATATTTTGATTTGTCCATCCTCATATTCAGTAAGCAAAAATGTCGAATCAGGTGTAAAATGCCAATTTTGTAATCCTGTACCGGCTAATTCTGCTATGTATCGTCCATCGTCGGAATTCCATAGATTGGTAGAAGGGTATTCCCCGGTGGGACTTGTATTATACAATGGCAAGTTGCCTTGTTCTGTGATGAGCCGTTTGTGGTCTGGACTAAAACCAGCCCATATGGAGTTTGGGAATTTTCTGATGCTCTGATTATCTTTTCTATCTAAAAGGTCAACTCCCCAGCTTCCAAAAGATAATATGTACTGTGGACTGATTGTGACAGACTTACAATCCCAAATAAATTGATCAGTGATTTCGAGTGTCTGTATTTCCCAGCATTGACAGAGAGCATTACTGTCTAAAGTGCATATTTTCCTTGAATATCCATATATGCTTTCAGGCCTGAGACAGAAAATGGTAATGAGTGACTTGAAATGTTCTGTTCCGGACCTACGTAATTTGGCTGATTCGAAGTCCCACAGGTAAATCTCAGACTTCGGTTTTCCTTCTGAATCAACCAAATTAATAAAGGCAAACCAGTCCCCATCGGGACTCATGCAGATGGAATTATATACTTTTTCCAGATGATCACGATCCGGTAAAGCATCATTTACTAATCCATAAGGTTTTTCTATGTACACGTTATTTCGATTGATTGAAAATTCCTCAGTCCCTTTCTGAATGTCGAAAACTTTAAGGTTGTGATGCGTCTGGTCTTGTGCTGACTTAACAATAATGTGCCGGTTATCCGGTGTAAATACAAGCCTGATAACCGCTTTGCATGGAAACTGTGCATTGAGCTTGCCCGTTGTTGTGTCAAAGACGTTGATAACGTCGAGGTTCTCGTCAACAAACGCAACACACGTTCTGTTCGGACTGACAGAGAAAGCCGAAATTCCGGATTCGCCGCTGCTTTTGCCAATCCTTATGGACTCGTATATAATATTGTA
>CAZHBL010000218.1:6573-8417 GCA_964530105.1 uncultured Pirellulales bacterium
TGGGATTAATCCATCGTCTCTGCGAAAGGCCGGATTCTCGTGTTTTCTCATGCACTCAGCCAATAAGAATTTCAATGATAATTGTTGATTATCAATATTGTAAGCCTCGCCCAGAAAGACTAATGCTTTATCTAAATCACCGGCTTCCATATATCTGCGTCCCTGCTGCTCATACAGGTCCACCAGCCGCCTTGTGGCTTCCTGTTCGGCTTTTAGAGCCCGGTCACGCTCTGTATCGGCTACTTTTCTCTGTTCTGATTCAGCAGTTCTTGCATCTTCAGCTCGGAAATACATTGTTGTGCTTACAATGAAACCTACAATCAGCAATACGATAATTGCTGTGGCTGCGGCAACCGTCCCTGAATGCCTCCGCACGAATTTCCGAGCTTTGTACATTGCTGATTCAGGTCCGGCGATTAATGGATTACCATTGAGGTAGTTCTGGATATCATCAGCAAGTTCGGAGATGGACTGATAACGCCGCTCGCGCTCTTTACGCATCGCTTTCATTGGAATCCATTCAAGCTCTTTATGCAGACGTTTGGCTAATGTTCCAGCCCCTGTGCGGCGTTTTGCGGCAATCTGTATAGCCTTTTCACCCAATTGTGAGAGACGCGTGCTCGGAGTCTTTGGCTCCTCCTCTCGGATTATCTGCCGCAAACGGTCAATTCCTGCTGCACGGAGCGTCTCAGGATCGAACGGCAGTACGCCGGTTAACAGCTCGTAAAGTAATACGCCGAGTGAGTAAACATCCGAGCGGGTATCGATATCCTGGGTCGTCATTTCAGCCTGCTCGGGACTCATGTACTCGGGTGTGCCGATAAGTTGGCCTTGCTCAGTGTATAGTGTTCGCTCAGTTAAGGATTGGCTGGTGGCCTTGGCCACTCCAAAATCAATGACTTTTGGCACTGCTCCCTTGCTATCAATAGACACAAGAATATTTGACGGCTTGATGTCGCGGTGGATGATACCTTTTTGGTGAGCATATTGAATAGCATCGCAGATATCTAAAAACAACTTGAGTCGCTCCTCGATACCTGACTTTTCCTGGTCACAATGCTCGGTTATAGGCATGCCTTTGACATGCTCCATCACAAAGTATGGGCGTCCAGTCTTAGTCGTTCCCGCCTCGTAGACATGGGCGATATTCGGATGATCGAAAAGAGCCAGAGCCTGGCGTTCGGCCTCGAAGCGGGCGATCACTTGCTTCGTGTCCATGCCGGGCTTGATGATTTTAAGCGCCACTCGTCGCCTGATCGGCTCTTGCTGCTCGGCCAGGTACACAATGCCGTAGCCGCCCTCACCCAGGATGCCAAGCAGCTTGTATGGGCCGATCCGGCCGCCCAGCATCTCTCCGGAACAGCCATACGAGTTGGTTACGTCTTCAGATGATGCTGAGAAGAAAGGTCTCTTCTTATTTGATTGATCATCAATTTTGTCTTCATTACTGGCCATCTAATCGAATCCATTGAATATCGCAAGCTAGTTACGCAGAAATAGGTACGGATATATTATACAGTATTGAAGGCAAAAAAACCACAACAAGAAATGCGACCGGCCTTTCCGGATAAAACCCAGGATACGCAGTAAGGACGCCGTCTCACGGAGACCTTGTCATTGACTATTTACTATTGATTATTAATTATTTCTCGGTGTTTATTCGTAATACAATCTTTCAACTCCTTGTTTTTTATGCGTGTTCTTTGTGAATCACTTTCATAAGTTCTTTTGAAACAAGGATATATACTTAATTTCTTATCAGTAGAACTTTTATCAACAGTGTTAATCGGTAATACAATCTTTCAACTCCTTGTTTTTTAAGCGTGTTTTTCATGCAGCGATTT
>CAZHBL010000219.1:0-8405 GCA_964530105.1 uncultured Pirellulales bacterium
TTGGCCACATCGTTGGCGCCGATATTCCACGCCATGTAGAAGCCAATTACAATTGTTACGAGGGCAATAATCTCCATTAATGCAATGTTCCTTCGCTCAGGGCCGAGCTACTTCTTGCGAATGATTACACGCAGGAATTTAGCGGTTTTCTCAGCGTTGTTGGATATCGCGCTGAGTCTCTTACAGTACTTATCGAGGAAAATAATGGTGATAGGATCGAGCTTGTCTTCCATACTGTAGAAACGCCGGGCAAATTTCCTCTCGAGACGGTCGGCCTTCCACTCTCCCTCGCCGATCTTTTGAATGCTTTCCAGCACGTTCTCGGCTTCTTCGCCGGTAAAAGCCGCTTCGGCAAGCGTCGAAATCTCATTCTCCAGGTTCAGCAACTGCTCGCTGACGCTGATCACCTGCTCGACAAAAGCCATAAAGTCGTCTTTAAGCTCCTCTGGAATTTTTGTCTTGCGCAGAAACAGCACCACGGCGTAGTCCTCCGCGGCGTCGGCGATATCATCCTGGTAGGCCAGAAGCCGGCTAAAATCATGTTGCCCTACGGAAAGAAAGTACAATTTGGCAAGCTTATCACGCATTTCGGTCTTGATTTCATCCGCCTCATGCTCGGCCTTGGACATCACATTGTGCAGCTCCTCGATTTTAGCGTAGTCTTCAGCTAACAGCGCATTTGTCAACGGCCGGATAAGCTCGACGCACTCGTGGACCTTTATCGCGTGCTCATGCAGTTGAATAAAAGGCGATGGAGCAAAAAATCTATCTAAAACGCCCATTATTGTCTCCTTCAAAAACGGGATTTAATATTAGCTATAAGAACAACCCCAGCCCCCCTGCCGCTCCGAAAATCTTATCCTTGAACATCCTGACTCCTTATAAGGATAGTGTTATATTATCAAAGCTTCGATTGTGGGAAATTACCCCCTTGTGTGTCTATGCTCTTTTGTATCGGTATCATTAGCGGCAGTTTTATCCGTTTTCATTAAGTGGGTCAAGCGAAAAACAAAGCCTATTTCGCCTATGCCAGGCTGCAAAGTATTTCCACGCCCTGCCGGATTTTTTCTTCCGTCGTCGCGTAGCTTATCCTGAAATGCGTATCTTTTTCGCTGAATACGTTGCCCGGAATAATCAGCACGTTATTTGCGATAGCCTTTTCCACGAATTCCGTCGCCCCCGCGTTGCCGGGCGCTTTAATAAAAGCATAAAACGCCCCACCCGGCTTGACCATCTCGAACTTGTCGCTCAATCCGTCATAGAGCAGGTCTCTTTTCCTGCGATACGCATCGACAAGGTCGCTTACGTCATAATCCAGTGCCGCCAGAGCCGCCTTCTGAAAAGGCGTCGGAGCACATACAAACGTGTATTGCTGTATCTTGGTCATCTGCTCGATGACGTCTTTTAGTGATTCGGGAACCGCCGCGTAGCCTAACCGCCAGCCCGTCATCGCGTGAGACTTGCTGAAGCCGTGCAGAACAAGGCTCTTTTCGTAGTATTTAGCAATGCTCGGGCACTCCCCGTCGTAGCAGAATCTCTCGTATATCTCATCGGTCAGTACGAGAATATCTTTTTTCGCCGCAATCTCGGCTATTTCCTTTACCTGCCGCTCTGAATAAACCATACCGGTCGGATTACAGGGCGAATTGAGGATAATCATCTTGGTCTTGTCCGTTATGGCATCGGCAATTTTCTCTACCGGCAGCTCGAAATTCGGATAACTATCGACAAAGACGCACTTTCCGCCAAGCATAGTGACTAAATGCTTATACATGACAAAGTAAGGGTCCGGCACGATTACTTCATCGCCTGGATTGACAAGCGACAGAAAAGCCAGCAGCAGCCCCCCGCTGACGCCGGAAACCACCATCACGGCGGGATTTTTCCAGCCGTACTCGTTACTGACCCGCTCGGCGATTCGCTCTTTCAACATCTCATCGCCGGCCGTCTGCGAATAGCTGTTCTGCCCGTCCCGGATGGCCTTAATTGCTTCTTCTTTTAACGCTTCCGGCACGTCGAAGTCCGGCTGGCCTATCGAAAAATCCACCGGATTGTCCAAGGTCGCCCCCAGCGCGAAGACCTTCCGAATCCCGCTGGCGTCGATGAGCTTCGTTCTGTCTGCAATTATATCTTTCATGTGCTCCTTCTACGCAGAATTGACCTAATATCTTTTTTACAGAGGAAATCAACTTTTATACCCGCTTTGAGTAGGGGTCCTTTCATGTCCCACCATTTTGTATCAACAGCCTGTAGGATTGGAGGTCTGTCAGGGTGTGCCGCAGCAACTGCTACAAATTTTTTATCTTCCGGATCGAAATCCTTGAGTGCAGGATCTGATGGGAATTCTTCAAAGTCGGTTTCCCCTGAATTCTTTGGAGTAATTGCAACTTGTTCACAGAGTTTCGGATTACAGCGGTTCGTGAGCACCCATTTCAAGAAAACATCCCCGACTCCAGGCTGCCCGGAAGGTCTCAGATGTGCCATATACTCTTTGAGAATCAACCACTTGTCGTCTAACACTAATTGACCCTTTCGGGTCAGTTCCTCCAGACGATCAACACAAGTCTTTACGCACTCAGGTGATGCCTGTATAGAACTCCCATTCGCAACGACGGGAACATTGGTGTCAACAACACTTTTCATCAATCACCTTGCGCCTGTCGTTCCATCGCCGTCTTGGTCCGGGCGACTGTTTCTCCCATTTCATCGCCGAAGAAATCCTTGGGCCAATTACTGATATTACCATACAAATCAACATCAAGCTTTTCAGAGTGAGAGGCGGAATTCTTCATTTCAAGGAAGTACAAAGCCGTTTTATCCGGGGATATTTTTTTCTCTGCTATTCTGCGTTGCAATCTCCTTACAAAATGTTCGCTGTGACTTTCTACTATGACTTGTACGTTGCGATTTTCTACGACGTCAATAAATATATCCGCCAACCATGATTGAGCCGAAGGATGCAGATGAAGCTCCGGTTGTTCGAGCAAGAGAACCGAGCCTTCGGGAACGTAGTAGCACAACACAAGAACCGGTAGGACCTGCGATAGCCCAAAACCAACGTCTGTTATTAACACTTCGGGACTTTGTGTGGTTTTTTGTACCAGGACCTCCCAGTCTTTACGATCTTTGCCGATCTGTTTCACAGAAAACGAGTCAATTATTCCCATGTCTCTGAGCCACTTTGCTATTGTTTCCTCCAGACCCCGCTTTTTCTTACGATGGCCGGGCGATATATATCTTCCTTTTTCTCTTGCCGCAAGAATTGCCGGTACAGCAAGTTCTCCCCTGCGCCCAACATCTGAAGGGGCTTCGCCCGCCCAGGTATATATGCGTTTCGGATTGTCTCGCAGTGGACCAAGGTATTTTATTCGACCGAACAAGCCCTCTAATTCCAGGACAATTTCAGAAAGAAAACCTACATTCTTGAAATAGGCGCTTACTTCATCGGGAAATCCGTAGAATTTTATTGGTGAAGGCAGAGGCCAGGCCCTACCTGGCTGCTGCCGCTTCTGAGAATACGGTTCTGATAGCAAATCATATTTGCCTTTTTTGGCCTCTGGTTTCATGCCGAAAATATTGTTGTCGAAAGAGTACGAAAACTTTTCGACGACGGGAGTACCGGACTCTTCCTTGATTTCAACGTTGAATTTCAGATCCTTAATTTCAAACAGGTTCTTGTCCTTCTGTTCCGGGTCTTTTATTTTTAGCGTCTTTAACAAATCCCATGAAATCAACACTTGCAGTGCAGCGTCAGCTTTATGGCAATGAATCAAATCAGGAAAAGTGCCCAGGTCAACAATTGAAAAATCATCTCCCGTATGCAGGACACGTTTGCGGTCTGATGATTCTACGGTTTGTTTCAACATGAGAAAAAGCTGGAGGATGCTCGTTTTGCCGGAGCTATTCGTACCGAAAAATCCGGTGAGCGGTGCAAACCGCAGAGGTCTGGTATCTTCCCATGATTTGAAGGATTTGACCTGTAATTCCGTAATCATTTGTATCTTGCCTTTCCGCTTATAGCCTACCTTATCTAATATCTACGTCGTTGCTTGTACCTGCTCTGTCTTTTATTATATTCTTCACCATGGAATATAATAGCCGACCGCCCCGAATAAGCCAACTAAAAAACAGTCTCACACATATTTAACCCCGCAATTCATTGCCGGGTGCCTTTTAATGAAAATAATGATTAATCAATCGCCCTACTATACCGTATCCGCGACAGGTCCTCGCCATTGACGGGCTTGCGAAAAACGAACAAATGCTCGTGCATAATAAGATAAAAGCCCCCCTGCTTCGCCTTCGGCCGCCAGCGCTCGGTAGATTTGCAATGATGCTGGACCTTGATAATGTCCTCTTTCAGCACGAAGCCGACCTTCAGAAAACGTTCCAAAACGCGGAAAGCAAGCGGCACATAATGCCTGCCTTTACGCGTATCGCCGATTAGTATCGCACAATATTTGTCCTGCTTGAGAACGCGGAATAACTGCCCGGCGATTATCTCAATCTGGTCGCAGAATTTCGGCAGACTACCGATATTCGATAAATCCCCCGCTATCCTGCCGTCCGAATATTTGATGATATTCATATAAGGCGGATGCGTCAGCACAAGGTCGAACGATTCATCGCCGAGAAATGACAAATCGCGTGCATCGGCCACCTTTACCTGCTGTTCGCTGGCCGGATGATGCTTGAAACGCAGCGCCGATTCTGCAAGCTCAACCGCACCGGGATTGATATCCAACCCGACTGCGTTTCGCGCCAAAAGCTTCGCTTCGATAAGCGTTGTCCCCGCCCCGACCATCGGGTCGAGAATCATATCGCCCTTCTTGCTGTACATCTCGATAATATTCCGTGCTATCTGGGGCGCAAAATTACCCCGATACCCGGCGTTATGAGTGGCCCAATCCCCCCGCTGAGGAAAAGACCAGACCGTCGTATATTCCGGCTCCCAGAAAAGAGGCCCGATTTCTTTATTCGAAAATTTTGGTTTTGCTGTACCCGACACGAATCCCGACTCTCTGGAGCACTTTAACTAAACATTGTGCCCACGTTTTTTGTCAGGATCGTTGATCAGATAGCAAGATTGATCAACTACCTATAGGTAGCAATATTGGAGGGAAGTATAAATTTTTAAGTTTCAGTTTGTTTGCTAATGCCCAGAATATTACATGGCATCCTGGATTGCTTTCAACTCGAAACTTTTTGAGTGCAATTGAGAAAGTTGCTGATAGCTCCAAAAGCATACATAATCCTTTATTGGCTTGAATGCATTCAACAGGATTGTCTGTTCATATTGTCTCTTGCGGTTCTTATCGGCGACAATGATCATATCCGTTCTGAAATCTTGTAACTCGACGAATTTGACAAGTGAATTTTTCATATCTGTAGAGTGCTCGACTTCAAATACTGAAACGGGCATCCTTCGCGAATTGAACCAGACAACATCTATTGTCTGCGCCCTGCCGGTGATGTTATCGTAAGTGAATGGGTAAATATTGGCAAGCGTAGAGAGATTGCCAAGACGTTCTTTGCCAAGGAATACTTTGTTCTTGTCTTGTGACGGTATAAATGTCTCAAATTCCTGCAAATTCCCAAGTTGAACAATAAGCCCCTGATAATAAGAGTGCGTAAAATCAATTTGTCGGGGAGTCTTTTCCTTCGTAGCGAGCATTTCATCCGGAAGCAAATGCCGATGGCTTTTGAGCGCCCACAAGCCGGGCTTGATCTTGAAGAAGAACCTGTCATCTTGAACGATGCGTCTCATACTGGCAAAGGGAGTCTTGGTTTTCCATTCGCATCCAGGAACTTTGAGAACATTTTGATATAAGTATCCGAGTGTAGCGTAACCACCATTTTCCTCCATGACATTTATGACGGCTTCATGCTGTTTCATAGTCTCGGCCTCCGGAAAACGCTTTGAGATTATTCAATGATTTAGCAAGACTAAGTCTAACTATCAGCTGAGGAAGTGTCTACTAAAACTCGAATATTAACGTCTAATGCTTTTGCGATTTTTTCGAGGTTTTTCAGACCGATATTTTTCTCGCCGCGTTCGATTTGGCCAATATATGCTCTGTGAAGACCTGCTAATTCGGCAAGTTTTTCCTGTGTAAGCCCCCGCTTTTCGCGGAGCAGTGTGATGTTTAAGCCGATTCTTTCAATAATGTTGTCCATAAGTTAATTGTTGATCGTCTTGTATTTTTGATCAATGAGATTATAAGTAGCATTTTGAAATCTTAAGTATTGGCGCTTATTGATCGACAGCCTAAAGGTAGCAATCTTTGAAATTTATGATTTGGGATTTACGAATTGGGATTTTCAAAATTCATTGGTGGGGCCAGCCGCCACCCTACAAAATATTATTGCTTTGCGTTCTCGTCGGTCTGGGCGGTAAAGATTAAGGAAGGCGATAGATTTTAAGCCGGAGATTTATAGACGGGATAACAGGATTAACACAGCTATTTATCAGCGTCAATCTGCGGTTAAAATAATAAATGAATCCTTTTGTTGGTCTATTTTTCCAGTTTTTCCAGGGCCTGCTGGAGGATTTTTGCCATTCGATCGGTTTGGATTTTGAGGATTTCGTGGCCGAGCTCGGCGCTGGCGAATTTTCGCGGGTCCCGGCCGCCTACGCCGACAGGCCAGGAACTCGGGTCTTCGGGCAATCTGTCCATCCGAACCAACTCCGGCCGAAGGGCCATTACCAGCGATGTTTCGTTCATCGCCGCGTGGTCCACCTGGATGCCCTTGCCCTGCCGGTCGTATTCGCCGCCCCAGCAGACGAAGGTCTCAAGGCCGAACTTTTCCTTCCAATCTGCGGCGTTTTTCTGGAAAAAGCTTGTAGAGGGCCCGTGGCCGTGGGCGACGACAATCTTGAAGCCGGCCCGGCTAAGCTGTTTGAGCGTCGCTTCGATAATCGTGCGGAACGTCTCTTCCGGCACCCAGTAGGCGCTGCCGTTGAGCTGTTGGTTCTTATAGCGCTGGCCCTCCGGCATGCTCTGGCCAAGAGTATCCATGCCGTATAGCTCCCTGCCGTCGGCCTCTTCTACGCGGTCGGGGCCGAGAAACAGCATCGGCAGGACGATGCCGCCGACCTCGCGGGCCAGGCCGATGAAAAAGCCGTATGATTGCAGGCCGTCCGAGCCGAGCGGCAGGTGCTCGCCGTGCCATTCGAGCGTGCCGAGCGGCAGATAAGCGATTGGAGCAGCGGCAATCCGGTCCCGGAATTCCTGGGGCGTAAGTTCCGCGTACAGCACATTTTCCGGCGGTTTATTTGCAGCCGGCTTGCTGGCCGAATTGGACGCCCCGGCGACTTTTTGCCCAAAGCCGGAGAATATCGCTATACTCAGGCAGATAAACGACAAACAGATAATCGTTGCGATTTTCTTCATAATACCTCCTATGGCCCTCTTGACCTGTAAAATGGTAATTGCAGAAATGTCATGCTGAGTGTAGCGAAGCATCTGTCTATCGATAGTTTGAGATTCTTCACTACGCTATGCTCCGTTCAGAATGACAAGTTAGCGTTTATTCTGTTACAGACTGCTACCTTCCAGCGGCAAGGAGAAGTCCGAATCGAATCTACCGGCACCCTCGAATCAGAGCTTGTCGGCGAACGGCAGCGTATCCGGCACCACGTGGACTTCGGTTGTGAATTTGTATGGAAGCGGGCCGCCGCTGTCGAAAGTCAGTTCGACGAAAAAGGCAGTCCAGCCCTCGGCTGGTTTGGGGACATTTGCTACATATTTGCCGGGGCCGGCAGCGGCAAGATCCGAGCTTTTCCAGACCGGGCCGATGATTTCAAGCCGGAAGTCCCTCGCTTTGGGATTTGTGGCCTGCCATAGTTTGACCTCCTTCGGGGCCGTGGTTGTGCTGACTTCAATCGAGCCGTCGTTTTTGACCGACCATGTGAATTTCGGCCGGGGCGCGTTTTTCAGAATGGACTGATAGAACACCAGCAGGCTCTGGATGGCATCCGAGTTGCCGAGACCGTGATCGGTATTCGGGACGTACCGGAGGAATTTCTCGCCGGGCAGGTCGTGGAAGTAGAACTGTGCCGAGTCCGGCAGGAAGAACTGGTCGCCGCTCGAATTTATAAGGTACTTGGGAATCGCCGCGTAGCGGTCGCGGTAATCGTACGGATCGACAATTTTTGTCAGCGCCTGGCCTTCCGGCGTGTCGAGCCGTTCGAAAACCTTCATTTCGCCGTAGTCTGCGATTGCGTCGGAAAAAAAGCCGTAAGCGGCAAAATGGTGCCTCATCTGCTCATCCATATTCAGCACGTCGATGACGGCCGGAGCTATGGCGACCACGCGCTTATCAACCGCGGCGGTCAGCCATGTCGTCCAGCCCCGCTTCGAGCCGCCGGAGACCACGAACTGCTTGATATCGAGCGCGCCGGA
>CAZHBL010000220.1:0-8375 GCA_964530105.1 uncultured Pirellulales bacterium
TTGTCATGGCAGGCCCGCTTGTATTCGCCATTGCGCGTGCGGAAATGGCACGCATGATCGCAAGTATAAATTACCAGCGTCTCATCGGCTATATGCAACTCCTCCAGCGTTTTCATCAGCCGTCCCACATTCTGATCCAGACTCCAGCAGCACCCAAGATAGTCCGGCATTTCCTTTCGCCAGTCTCCCTTAGTCCCAGCCAAATCGCCCGGTATCTTGTATTTCTCAAACTTCTCCTTTGAACCCTTGGGCCCTTCGAAACAATTATGGTCATTCTGATGGTGAGGCTCCAGGTAGGACACAAACAGGAAAAATGGTTTGTTACTCCTGCGACCTTTGAGATACTCGATAGCCCAGTCCGTCTGGGCATCCACTCGATACCGTCCATTTGGGAATTCGTGCTTCCTGCCCTGGGCGTCAAACATGTGTCCATCGAAGCCATGAGATGTAAATTCCAGAACATCCGACGCCAGCCAGTAATCTTTGTATCCTCCACGCCGATCAGCGGGCACCGGTAGTTCTCGGTAATTGACATTACCGCTTGGCATCCCATTTGTCGACGCCAAATGCCACTTACCCAGATACCCCACCTCATAACCGGCCTCACCGAGATAATGTGCAATTGTCTTCTCTTCCTGTGGAAGCGCGATACCGTTCCTGAAACATCCAACCTGTGTCGCCCACTTGCCGGTCTGCAAAACAGCCCGGGCGGGTCCGCACAATGGCTGACAGGTAAACGAATTCTCGAATCGGACTCCTTTCGCCGCTAACTTATCCAGGTTGGGCGTTAATCCCTCGAATATCGAGTCACCGTAACAACCAAGCGTATCCCACCGCTGCTGATCACTAAAAATAAACAGAATGTTGGGTCTTCCAGACAGTTGCCGACCAAAAGCATGTCCTTGCAGCAACCATGCCGCCCCCAGACCCAAGGCACGCAAGAACTCGCGCCGCCTGATTCCTACCACCGATCCACTTGCCTCTCTTCTTCCCATGATAACTTCTCCTATTTCTGGTGCGGTCACGAGCGGCCAGGGTTGGTCGTCGGACCAGTTGAAAGTGTAATTTTGTGGCTTTTTGCCGTTTTCCATGGTATGGATTATATGCATTCAAACATTTTTTTACAAAGACACCTGCCTTTCTGGCTTTACTCCTACTTTCATTGGGATTTGAATATTTCCAGATACTACTGTGGTTGTTGGTTTTTGCATATCAAAGCAACCCAGTCCTGGTTGGTTGAATGCGGAGCAAGTCCGATGGATACGGCCTGCCCACCCTGCAGGTGCGCTATTGTTCCTGTCAGTAGAGGTCCGCCATTGCGTGGATCGTACCATCGGATCGTGTACTCATCACCTGAGGGTATATTGATAGTGGTAGTTTTTCCATTTTTGAGATACACAACATAAATGTCACCTGGCTTGACAAACACATAATCATCAGCCGGCGTCAGTTCGTTGGCAGGTTCCATCTCCCAAAACGGCAGATAAGTTTGGAAGAAATCCAGCGCATAACGGGTCATGTTCCACAGGGGTTCACCTATACGCCAGTCCTCGGATTGACAATCGCCGAAATCGCCCTGGTACCCCCAGTACCACTCCACGCCAGCACCACCGCCCATGAGATTGCCCCATAAGGCACCTTTACGCAAGGCGTCCAGGTTGTTCATGCCGGCATTGACCGCCGGCCCTTGTTCGTCCCCATAGATGGCCCACGGTCGTCCCGCTGCCGCCGAGCGCTGTCGTAATTCAATTGCCCAGCTATTGTATTGATTGCCGTTACCCTGAATCGAGGTGGCCTCGAAATGCGGGTCCCCCAGCAGACCGTCGTAAAACGTACTGGCCTGGCCGGAATAAGTATGGACGGTGACTGGGTGATCATAGGGGTCCAAGGCATGTATATAAGCGGCGAACTGTTTGCGCTGCTCATCGGAATTACCGTTCTCTTCGCCTATATTCCAGATCACTGCCAAGTGGTGGGCAAAATGCGAAATGAGTTCGCGATAATACAGCTTACGAATATCGCTGAACCCTTTTCCCAAGTTACCATGATTTTCAGCCTCCGAGGTAACGACGTGCAGTTGAATCCCCTTGGCATCCATATGGGAAAATACAATCTCCCACTGGGTCAGTTTGGACACATCAATCCTTTCCCTTTCCGTAGGTGAGGTCCAGATCCAGGAGTCCCGACCGTCCCCGCCATCGACGTTATAGGTCAAGAAATACACACTGTTGCCCCCCATGTCAGCCAGGTAATTCAAGGCTCCAATGATGCCTTTGCCTTTCCCGTCCTGCCAAGTGGGATCACCGCTACTCCAGTCAGCCAGATGCGGCTCGTAATGATGCAGGCCATCCGGCGTGTTTGGAGATAAACCCCCTTCGTCGCTCGTTCCGTCAAATTCAAAATAGCCCAGAAAGTTCTCCGGGCTGTCTGCACCGCCCTTTAGATAGTATTCCCCAGTGCCGGCAAAAGCCAGATAGTGCATATTCACGTAGCGCAGCATGCCTTTGGCGCGAAAATCGTTGCCGGTTTTATCTGTGGGTTCTACTAAGAACGATCCGGCTGCGCCGTCAAAGTACCCGGCACTCGCTCCTGCATCCGAAGATAGGTCGATCGCCACCCACGAACCGGTCCGCAGTGAGGCCA
Organism: uncultured Pirellulales bacterium; assembly: GCA_964530105.1. GTDB lineage: Bacteria > Planctomycetota > Phycisphaerae > Sedimentisphaerales > Anaerobacaceae > JAFGPJ01. Next base: position 2,644 of record CAZHBL010000220.1, read on the forward strand.
TATAACTCCAGAGCCCTTCTTCATCTGGCACAAAATGCACGCGCCATTGATTGCCTCCTACGGCACTGGTCTCGGCCGCATTGCCATCCGCAGCAAAGTAACCGGGCACTTCGTAGGTTTGTCCGCTGGGACCAATGAAAATTACCTGCATACGATAATCCGTAAAAGGATTAGGCGTGGCTTGCTCACTTGTTATGGGTCCGCTGAATGTTATGGTTACGGTATGCCATGTCTTTAATTCACCGCTAACCAGCCCTTCCCCTCCTTCCGGGACAACATAGACCATGGCTGAATCCTTATCCATCAATCCATCATTATCAGTCACGGTCAGTTGGAACTCGTAGGTCCCCTCTGTCAAATCCGTTAGTATCAGACATGGATCGTTCATACTGTTCATCGCGGCCGAGGGCCCAACGAGCTGTTCCCAGGCATACTCCACAATCACTCCATTCACATCCGTACCCGAGCCGGTTAGAACGGTATTGTTCGCCGGCAATACCAGATACTGGTCCTGTCCGGCGTTTGCTGTTGGATAGCCCGGATTGGTGCTTGAAGTATGATCATCCGGGATAATGGTCTGAGGCTGAGAAGGCCCGGAAAAGAAGAGCTGGATCACTACGGTCCCGTTCTGCTGAAAATGCTCCAGCTTGATGGGATACCAGCCCGCATCCAGGGTTTTAACAGCCCTTTCCTCAGTGGCGATGTGCTGATTCCAGTGATCGATGATCAAGTCCTCATCCACCCATAGTCGAACACCGTCGTTACTGACGGTTATAAAGGTCCAATCACCAGCAGTATCGATTCTGATATATCCTGTCCACCGTTCTGAAAAGTTGTTGTCCGCAGTTACAGCCGTGTCAGTTGGTGCCTGATCCCAGTTGGTAAAATCGATGGTATTATCCACCCGTCTCGTCGCTAAGTCCTGCAAATCAATGGTATTGAAATACTGCCCCAGCAATCCGGCCCGAGCCACTCCACAGGCCATTAGAATCAGAACCACATAACCAACTCTTTGACATATTTTAGGTTTCTTCATCATACTCCTAAGTTTGTTACAGCATAATACCTCTATGCCGGAATTTTCCACATGCATTTAACTGAATTTCTCAGCAGGTCTTAAGGCCAATATTAACGTAATATCATCACAATTTCAATAATATTCCGGTGAAGCGATTACACCATTCAGATAAACTTGTATGAAGAGCCTCCTTGGGTTTGTTTAGATTACCTTCAAACGTGAAACGCAATCACGGAGTCAAAAAGTTACAGAATTTCGTTGCCGCAAACACGCTCAAGTGATATAATATTCCATTCTCAGAGCCAAGCTGCCCAGCTATATTTACGAGGATGTCTGATTAAAGAACAAAGGAATTGGCGATGCAAAATACAAGGAATGTGCGAGGATTTACACTTATAGAACTGCTGGTGGTTATAGCAATCATTGCGTTATTGTTATCCATTTTGATGCCTGCATTACAAAGAGTTAAGGAGCAGGCTAAACAGACACGATGTCGGGCCAACCTCAAGCAGATTGGCTTGGCAATGTACGCCTATGCAAGTGATAACGATTACATGTTGCCAAGAGCAGAATTACGTCCGGGTGTCGCAGTATATACCGGTATCGATATGAGATGGCCTGTCCTGTTCATGCCTTACGTAGGTGCAGTAACGGAAGATCTCGAAGAATATTTTGAAGTAAAGATATTTGATTGTCCGAGCTATCCGGAGAAGGAACAAACCGTCGATTATTGTCTTAACGCATGGGATTTCAAGGCAGCCAATGCCAGAGAGTATTTCGGATTTACCAAGATGGATGACTTTCCACGTCATGCAACAACGATTTATCTGGCAGACTACGAATATATCCCTGATTCAGGTCAAATTCAAATCGTACGTGAAGGCGATCCCCCGGATATGATGAAGACCAAGATGCAGTGGTTGGATGTCTGGAATCCGGACCATCTGCCATCGGGCCCGGAGGACACCCGCAGAGTGGCGCTTGATCGTCACAATAAACGGTTGAACTGTCTGTTTGTTGACGGCCATTCTGACAGTATGATTTCATTGGAGGTTACTCCATGGCATTTTGGCGCGGCAGCAGCTGTTTTGCCATAGTTCAGTAAAATATTTGGAATATACTTTTTGTTGGAAGGAGGTAACCGATCAAATTTTGAAGAATCCTGTTTGCTTGCGATATATTAAGGGCAAGCATATTTATCTTGTCTGTTTGCTGTAGACTTGGTACTGCAGTTCTAAAGTTTTACCATTTAAGGATGGGAGGCTGGATCGTGCGGTCGAAAGATTATTAACTCATTTGATAGAGGAGGATTATTATGTCCAGAAAATCAATTTTGCAGGTCCTTGTTGTGCTTTTTCTGATAGCCACACCGGTCTGCGCAGAGTTCTATGGTGTGTCCGACTGGGATGTGCTGGTGGAGGGTCCTGATGGCACTGTGGCTAATCCCAGCGTTGTGCAAATAGACGGAAACCCACCTTATTTATTCAGAGGTTTCACCTTTATTGACGCGAATATCCCACTTGATGACATCGTGGTGGCCGAAGAAATCACCATGCAAGAGATCTCGATCGACCCGGGCCTACACGATAACCCCGGCGACGTCCAGGATTTCGATCTGGAAAGCGGCCTGCCGCGGAGCGGACAATCGGACCCCAAGATGTATGTTCGGAACTGGGGCGGATCGCCTACCTGGCAGGATACCAACGGGGATTTGTATGACTTCTTCGTTTTTGAGTACGGGCGCAATGACGAATTCACGGTCCAGGCCATCCTGCCCGGCCCAGGCGGCGGTGAGGTCTTGGGTGAGCCGGTGGTCGTGCCTGCATCTACATGGCTGCCAAGCGTTGCCGGCGAACCGGATATCGCCCTGAGCGGCGTGAGTTTCAATGGGGGCCAGACACTCGGTGGCATCGCCTTCAAGGTCACGGATCTGAAGGATGAAAACGGCAATCCCTTGACCAATGAATCAGTGATCCAGGGCCTGCTGTACATCAACGGCGGGATGGATCCATCCGGATTCTTCGCGGTCAAAGGCGTGCCGGAAGGCCCGGAGTCCGCGCATGATCCTTCGCCCATAGATACCGCTTTGATGGTGCCGATCGATGTAATCCTCGGTTGGAGTCCCGGTGCCGATGCAACGCAGCATACAGTCTATTTGAGCACAAATCAGGATGACGTCGCCAATGATGTCGGTGGTGTCACAGTTGCCGAAACCAGCTACGATCCGGGCGGTCTGCAGAACAGCACAACCTACTACTGGCGAGTTGATGCGTCCAATGGCACTAACGTTGTCAAAGGCGACATTTGGAGCTTTACTACCGAACCTGCAGGTCAGGGCGGGCTGAATGGAGAGTATATTCAAGGGGCAGATAACCTGGCTGGTGATCCAACACTAACCCGAGTGGACCCTGTCATCGACTTTGACTGGAGCACAGACAGTCCGGATCCGAGCATAGACCGCGCAGCCTTTACGGCTCGCTGGCGGGGCGTGCTGAGCATCCCGGCCACGGACACTTATACGATTATCACAAACAGCAACGATGGAGTAAGGGTATTCCTTGACGGTGCCCAGATCATCGAGGACTGGAGCAATCATACCGCACGTGATGCGACTGCCACTCTCGAGTTGGAAGAAGGGGCATATTCGATTCGCATAGAGTACTACCAGGATGGAGGCGATGCCCAGTTGCACTTGCTTTGGCGGAGTTCTCGTATAGAGCAACAGATTATCCCATCAGTGATGCTCAACTCAATTTTGAGGGCTGAAGTAATCTCACCGGCCAATGGTGCCGGCGAGGTTTCACAGTCGCCGCGTTTAATGTGGATACCAATAAGCAGTAGCGCCGGACATGATGTCTATGTAGGTACGGACGCTGAGGCGGTAGAGGCAGCCGATACGAGCACTGCTGATATCTACAAAGGACAGCAGTTCGACACTTCGTACCTCCTTGAAGGTCTGGGTCTGAATACGACCTATTACTGGCGGATCGATGAAGTTGTCGGTGGTAACATTACTAAGGGCATTGTGTGGAGTTTCACCACCTCGGAAGCGGTTGTAGTCGATGACTTTGAGAACTACACTGACGATATACCCAATGAGCTCTGGAGGACCTGGATAGACGGTATAGGCTTCGAAGAGCCTGCACCCGGCAATCCAGGCAATGGAACAGGAGCCGAAGTGGGTAATTGGCCGCCACCGATTACTGAGTTGAATATAGTACATGGCGGCCGGCAGTCAATGCCAATGGTATACAAAAATATTGAGCCTCCGTTTCTGTCCGAGGCGCACCGGGATTTGGGCACTCCACAGGACTGGACGCAGGTTTTTGGCCGGACTTTGACGACCATGCAGCTTTGGTACCGTGCCAATACACCCCCAGGTGATTTCAACTACGATTCCGGCACGGAGACCTATACGATAAGTGCCTCCGGTGAAGGTATAGAAGGTACGGCAGACAGCTTCCGTTTCGTGTATAAGAAGATGACCGGCGATGGCACTATAACAGCCAGGCTCACGCAGATCACACGTTTCTCAGACGACACCCATTCCGGAATCATGTTCCGTGAGACTCTGGATCCCGGATCGGTCATGGTGATGAACACCATGCGCGCGGCGGGCCAGGTATTTGTCAGGTCACGCGTCACGGCAGATGATGCGGTTCAGGATGGGCCCCAGGTGCCGCAGTTCCCGGCGACTCTGGTGATTCCGCACTGGATGCGTCTAAAGCGTGAAGGCAATGTGTTCACGGCCGAACATTCCAGTGACGGCCAGACCTGGGAGGTGGTAGGCGACCCTGTGACTGTACCCATGGCCCAGACCGTGTACGTAGGCATGGCCGTGGCGGCGGTTCAGCCCGAAGACAGCTTGTTGGTTAATACTTCGGTGTTTAAGGATATATCTATCGATGGGACAGTGGACCAGACGGGTCCGTTAGAGAAGGTCCTGGACATCGGGATGCCAACCAATTCCAGTGAGGAAATGTACTTGATTATAGAAGACAATGCAGGCAATTCCGCCGTCGTAACCAATCCTGAAGGAAATATTGCAACCAGGGCCTCGAACTGGATATCATGGCAGGTTGTACTTAGTGAAGTAGCCGATCAGGGCGTGGACCTGACTAAGGTTCAGAGCCTGAAGATCGGCGTAGGCAATAAGTTGGCCCCAAGTGCCGGAGGTACAGGTAAAATGTTCATCGATGATATTCGGCTGTATCCAAGCCCATTAGCGCATCATTGGATGCTGGACGAGGATACCGCTGCGGGAGCCACAATTGCGGCTGACTCGGTCGGAGGCAAAGATGGTGCCATCATTGGTGCTGTAACCAGCGCTGGTGTGTTTGGAAATGCACTCTATTTTGATGGCACATCTAATGTTGAGGTAGCTGATTTTTCAACAGCAGATTTGAAGAGAATAACGGTTACATTCTGGATGAATCCGGATGTGGGCTTCACGACAACCGGCTCCTATAAGCGTGTAATCTCAGCTGGCGACAATTGGGAAGTTGTGATGGAGCCGGATTCCGGCCTTCTTGGTAATAACTTTTATCAGAGTGGTGGAACATATCCTAAAAGCACAGTTGTACCTACCGAAGGTGAATGGACCTTTGTTGGTATGACGTCAGTGCTCGGTACGGCGGGAAATCCTGGCCATATGGAGATTTATAAGACTTCCGCAAAATGAGTGATTTTTGACAGAGGTCAGAGTTGATAAGCA
>CAZHBL010000221.1:0-8304 GCA_964530105.1 uncultured Pirellulales bacterium
TCCATACCGAATGGATGTGGAATTTCATTTTAACCAGAACCGATTCTCAGGGCAAATTCCGTCTTGAAGACTTGCCTGCTGAAGGCTGGGATATGAGTCCCTGGGGAAATTCTGAAAATGCCAATGGAATTTATGTCATAACTATCGAGCATAAGGATTACATCGCGTCAGAGACACAGGACCAGTTTAAAGCCGGAGAAGTAGTTGATGATTTCAAAATAGAAGCTTATAGGGGCACGCTGATAAAATGTAATGTCGTAGATTCAAAAACAAATCTCTCTTTAGTAGGAGCGCGTATCCAGGGCTCAAATGAATGCGGTCGTATCGGTGGCCGTACTGATGCTGATGGCGTTTTGACCGTTCGAGTTATGTCCGGCCAGACGTCGCTTTTCTTTGGTTCGCCGCCCGAGGGAGTGTATGTCATGAGAGACCAGAATCCGCCCGAATCGAGTTTGCGTTTTGATGCACAAGGCGAAGAAATGACTGTCACCCTAAAATCGCCCCCAATCGCCGGGCGTCTGACAAGTGTAAAAGGCAGGGTGCAACTGCCGGATGGCACACCTGCGGCGAATATAAAAATATCCACGACCAATTCAGCGTCTTATGAAACATTAACCTTCGGAGGCGCCGGCGGAGCTTATACCGGTACAAGTTCCGACGGCTCGTTCGAGCTGAAAGAAGTGCCTGTTGGCTTGAAACTCTTTGTCTATGGAAATACGGACGATTATCAATACATTCTTGCGGAAGTGATTGAAAACGTCGAAGACCCGACCGTCCTGTCTGAGCCGCTGATTATGAAACCGGGGCAGGTTGCGGATGTATTACTCGTCGATAAGCAAGGCAAGTCATGTGCGAATCTGTCGGTAAGAGTAAAACCTGTAATGTGGGGCAATCGGCTCTTTCGTGCAGATTACCACGATGGAAAAACCGATGCGGAAGGACGGCTGAAAATCAATGGTATTATCCCCGGCATGAAATATTATGTAATGGATACGCGTGCGGATTCGGGGCCGCGGGATACTTATTATACTCAGACAATAACCTTGATTCCACTTGAGGATGACCTGGAAAAGATAACGTCATTTGAGGGGATTGATATCAAGTTCGACATTGAGCGGGCGAAAGGTAAGATGCTGCTGGCTTGCTTTTTTGACATGAACCAGCGACCGTCCCGGAACTGCCTCATAGAACTCGGCAGACGGGCAGAAGATCTGAAACAAAAAGGCATCGCCGCTGTTATAATCCAGGCTTCAAGAGTTGATGCAAACGAACTCGATGAATGGATGAAAGAAAACAACATTCAATTTCCTGTCGGAATGATTCAAGGCGACGAAGAAAAGACCAGATTTAGCTGGGGCGTCAAGTCGCTGCCCTGGCTGATTCTGACTGATCGCTCGCATGTGATCCGGGCGGAAGGCTTTGGCCTTGATGATCTGGATACCATGATTAAGGAGATGAATAATGTGGCACAATGAGAAATGTTTTATTGCTGGGGCGGTTTTAGTCGCTATTATTGCCAGCTCTGCGGGTGTGTTGTGGAGCCAAGGGCCCATCAAGCAGGTGGATTGTTCCGGCACGGTTGTGGACTGGCGTGGTCGTCCCGTAGCTAACGCCGAGGTGTTTGGTTGCGAGCAGTTGTATGACTACGCGGCTGGTCGGACGAGCTGGGCAGCGTCCAGTAGTATGATCACAGGACAAGACGGCAGATTCCGACTACAGGTCACCGCTGATAGAAAGGACTATATCTGGGTCGTCGCATGGAAGAAAGGACTTGCGTTAGGTTGGCAGAGCGTACGCTTTGGGCAATCGGAACAGGACATGATTGTACGTCTTGGGGAGCCTGCGGTCCTCGCAGGTACAGTGGTCGATGAGGCCGGACGGGGAATCTCCGGAGCGATGGTTCGCCTGTGCCTGAAGATGAACTGGATGGGCGGGACACCCGGCGTGGCCTTTCAGAAGCCACAAGAATGGTTTACCACCCGGACCGACGCAAAAGGACAGTTCCGCTTTGACCATGTTCCCGCTGACGCAACAGCCGACTTCTGGATCGAGGTCCCCGGCAAGGCCTCTTGCTGGACATATTGGGAGCATGAGCTGTCAGATGTAGCGGGCATCCAGTTTCGGGCGGGACGGACCGACATTCGTATTGTTCTTAAGCCCGAGGGAATCCTTCGAGGGAAAGTCGTTAACGAGAACTCCGGCGAAGGTGTGGCGGGTGTCCGCCTGCTCGTCCGGCCGGATGCCAGATATGCCAACTATTCGTGTGTCCCCCCAGTTATATCCGGTCCGGATGGCACTTTTATTTACTCGGGTCTGGCCGCGAATGACTATTCCCTGCAGGTGGTGGCCCCGTATAGTCAACAGGCGGACTGGGTCGGCAAGGACGTGAAGGTTACAGTCGAAACGGGGCGGACGGCTGAGGTCAACGTCCCTGTGAGCAAAGGTGGGCTGGTCGAGGTCACTATTCTGGACGCTAAAACGGAGAAGCCCATCGAGAACGCAGGCGTGAATATCTCACTGCCGGCCAATTTCGGCTTGCATCCATGCTGGTACAATTCAGTGCGCACCAACGCCGACGGCCTCGCTCGCCTGCGCGTACCGCCCGGAGAGTCTCGTCTGCGGATGTGGGCAGACGCCTACGAATATTTCACAGACCCCGAGCCTGTAATTATCGCCAAGGGCGAATCAATCCGGCGACAAGTCAGTCTGGTTGCATTTCCGGTCGTCACAGGAACCGTGCGCAATTCAAGCGGACAACCTGTGTCTGGCGCGATCGTCAGTTCCAAGCCTATCTGTGAAGAAACCTCACACACTGATGAGCAGGGCCGATTCAAGGTCACGTGGCGTCCGAGCTCAAACATCCGAGTCGTCCTGGTTTTGGCTCGGGATATTGAACACAATCTGGCGGGCCTGGCGAAGGTAAAGGACCAGGCCCAATCGCTTGACGTGACTCTTTCACCGGCCTTTCTGGTCCGCGGCTGTATCACGGACCCTAACGGTAAGGCAGTACCCGCGGCGACAGTTTCCCTGCGGGCCTTCATGCCGGGCTGGTTAACCCGTGCTGCCCCCACTGTGCTTACGGATGCCAACGGCTTCTATGAGGCCCGCGCCGTCCCTGCGCCCACTGATGACTTTCGATATCGCCTTGAGATTAGTGCCGAGGGTTTTGGCCCGGTCGAGTGTAGAGAACTTCCTTTTGACACCGCGCAGGACAGTCAGGTTGAGGTCTCGCCCATTGTTCTGACGCCGGCTGACCTGTCCATCTCCGGCGTGATTGTCGATGCCAACGGAACTCCGGTCGCAGGTGTTCCGATCTTCGTAACGGGTCCGCGCGGCAGCGACACAGCCGGACAGCCGAGACTCCAGAGTTCCAGCGACGGACAGGGCAGGTTCGCCGTTGATGGCGTTTGCGCCGGCCCTCTGCGAATTCAGGCCGGCATGGGTAGCACGTCCAACGGCGCCGGATTCCTCGACGCTAAGGGTGGTGACTGTGACGTCGAGGTCGTCCTCGGCCGACGCGGCGTACACACCGGACTGAGGCCGCTGCTCGGCAAGCCCCTGCCGGACTGGAAAGAGCTGATCGACCTCAAACCCCAGCAGGTGCAGAACAAAAGGCTCCTGTTCTGTTTCTTTGACTTCCAGCAACGCCCCTCTCGGAACACTATCCTGCAATTGGCCGGACAAGCCGAGTCGTTGGAACAAAAAGGCATCGTCGTGGCCGCCGTCCAAGCCTCGAAAATCGAGAACGATAAACTTCAGGCGTGGATCAAAGATAACAATCTTCCTTTCCCCGTCGGCGCGATCACCGGCGATATCGAGAAGATCCGCACCGCCTGGGGCGTCGAGTCGCTGCCCTGGTTGATTTTGACGGACCGAGAGCATGTTGTAACTGCCGAAGGTTTCGGACTGGCCGAGCTTGATGCGAAAATCGAAGAGACCGGGTCATCGGCAAGTACGCCTGCTGATTCAAATAAGACAACCGGACTTGTGGAAGATCCGCAGGGCCGGCCGCTATCCGGTGTGCGGGTGACGGAGTTCCAGACGGACAAGGATTATACAACCGATGCTGATGGGAGATTTGTGAGTGCCAGCGCGCCGTCCGACGAGCGGCGTTTTTTCTTTGCCGTAGACAAGCAGCGTAAACTCGTCGGAGTCGGAATATTGTCGCCGGGAGAAAGGCATATGGAAATAAAGCTAACACCCGGCAAGATGATGAGCGGAACAGTGGTCGATCCCGATGGCAAACCGGTGGCGGGCGCCCAGGTTGCGCCCCTGCCGATGACCTGCTTTCACGCCCTGACAGACAAGCAAGGTAAATTCGATCTCGGTTGGAGTCCTGAGTGGGCGGGCAATCTCGATGTGTTTTTCCTTATGGCACGGCATCTCGAACACAATCTGGCCGGCGGAATTGAAATTGACGAAAACGCCGGGACAGTCCGGATCGAACTTGAACCTGCCCTGATGTTGACCGGGACGGTCGAAGATCCCAATGGTACGCCGATTCCCGGAGCAGAGGTCGGGCTGAGCTTAAGAAGGGGCTGGGCTTGCGGCACACCGGTCAGGAAAGTAATTACCGATGAAAAAGGCCGATATACGTTTCCGGCGTTGCTGCAAAAACAGGAGTATATTAATTACGCCAAGACCGAAGGCTTTTGGCCAAATCAAATCACAACCGGGATTATTAACAGGATAACCGACCGTGAGCAGGTCGGGCCTATTATTCTTAAACGGCCGAACCTGTCCGTTTCAGGTACGGTTCTGAATGCTAATGGCCAGTTGGTTGCCGATATACCGGTATATCTGGAGGGCGAAGGCCAGCCCGACCTTGATTCGAAAACCGACGCCCAAGGCAGGTTTCTATTTGAAAAAGTCTGCTCCGGACCTGTCCGAATCAGTGCCAAGAACAATACACTCTTCGGCACAATTGAAACCGAAGGCGGCACAAAAAACGTGAAAATGGTAGTTCGGCCAAGATTTGGGTAGAATTAACTTTTCCGTACAGTTATTTCCGATAAGCCGGCGGGTGCATCTAAGAATCGAAAGGGATTGATATGGCGTATAAACGACAATTAATGACGGCGTTGATTTTGATTGGTGCATCATATAGCTTCGCAACCGTTCCAGTGACGGTGGAGGTCATTGAGGTAAAGAAGATTTGGGACAAGGCTCCGCACAATGCGTTTACGGACCTCGTGCGATGGCACGATGCGTTCTACTGCGCATTCCGCGAGGGCAGAGGCCACGTTTCCACCGATGGCAGGATTCGTATTCTTGAATCGAAAGACGCCGACGCCTGGACCTCTGCGGCGTTAATCTCGCTGGAAGGCTTCGACTTTCGCGATGCTCATTTGTCCGTAACACCCGATGATCGTTTGATGCTGATTGGCGGAGCCGCTCCGCGCGAAAAGGACAATCAATCGGCCCCGACCGGCACATTCGTCAGCTTTTCAAAGGACGGCAGGCAATGGACAATGCCGCAGATTGCCGTCGAGCCTGGGCGATGGCTCTGGTGCGTGACCTGGCACAAGGACAAAGCTTACGGCGTCTCTTACGCCGCCGGAAAAGGCGACTGCTATCTCGACCTGCTCGTCAGCGACGACGGGATTCATTACACGCCGCACGTGCCAAGGCTGTTGGAGCAGGGCTACCCGACGGAAGTGACGCTGCGTTTCGATTCGGATGAGACTTGCTATGCACTTGTCCGCCGCGACCGCCGAGGCGACGATCCAAGCAGTGCCCTGCTGGGCATAAGCCGACCCGACTATAAGCTGTGGCAATGGAAGGACCTCGGGGCTCAGTTCAACGGATTCGGCGGTCCTAACTTCATCCAAATCCCCGACGGCTTCTGGCTCGCCACTGGCAGAATGCACGACGGCGGCGCTCATACAGCTATAACTTACCTTGACGTAGAGAACGGCACCATGACTAGGCTGCTCAAGCTGCCCAGCGGCGGCGACACCAGCTATCCCGGCATGGTTTGGCATAACGGTATGCTCTACATAAGCTATTACTCCAGCCACGAAGGCAAAACCGGCATTTATCTGGCGAAAGTAAAAGTAACGCCAGAATCGACGGCAGAGGCCGGAGATACTGATCAGGTAAAGGCTTTTTTAAACGCTGGTGAGATTCTCAAAGCATGGGAAGATAATTATGCGCATTTCGAGAGCATGAAGGTTTCATATACCGAACGGGTCTTGGAAGCTATACCCCCGGCAGACGATCCGAATAGGTTCGACAGGCTGGTCCGGCTTATGCACGTTGAAAGAGTGGAGCAGGAACAACGCTTTCATACTCAGTATTCTTGCGACGAAGAGGGATTTAACAAGCCGGATAGTATTATTGAAGGGGCTTTTGACGGCAAAATAACGCGAGAATACGTAGCTTCGGAGAAATCAGGGATGATTATTGCCGGTATGATAGGTAGAAATACTGAGAATATGAATCAGTTGAAAACATATATGCTTTTAGATAAACCACACCTCGTTCAAAAGAATCCTTCCGGTCCATTCGAAATGTATTGGATAGAAGATCCAAATTCTGAGCCGTTATTAAGCCGTATACTAAGTCGAGCCATCGCGAATTCGAGAGTTTCTGTGTTGCCTAACCTCGAGCCTGTTGCCGGGCAAATGTGCCACGTTATGGAAATCTATAATAAGGATGGTATATGTCTAAAAATGTGGTTAGCGCACGAAAGAGGGATGCTTCTTCTAAAAGATCAACGTTATGAGAATGGCAAACAATACATTACTCTATTGGTTGAACAAATCGGTTGCGTTAAGACCGATGAAGGAATGATGTGGTATCCTAAAAAGGCTTACAGAATGACAGATAATGAGAATTTGGGAAAAATTAAGTCTGAACTGACAACACACGAATTCGTGCCGAACATTCAGGTTGATGAGAATACGTTCCGGTTTGATTTTCCGAAGGGGACAAGAATACATGACAGGGTCAGAGGTATCTGGGGTGTTGACTTGTCTGAAGAACCACCATCACTTGTGGGAAAAGCTCTTCCATCACTTGAGAATCTGAACCTTAAATTAGATGCCGACCAAGTCAAAGATAAAACGATCCTTATTTGCTTCTGGAATAAGCAGCAGCGGCCATCACGAAATTGTATTACGCAGCTCACCGAGCAGGCGGAGTATTTGAAAGAAGAAGGTGTAACCGTTATTGCAGTTCAGACCTCGAATGTCGATAAGAACACGTTCAATGAATGGGTGAAAAAGAACAACATCCCCTTCCCGGTCGGAGTGATTCAAGACGACGAAGAGAAAACACGTTTCAACTGGGGCGTCAAGTCGCTGCCGTGGCTGATTCTGACGGATCGTAACCATGTTGTTACAGCCGAAGGTTTTGGACTTGATGAGCTGGATAACAAAATCGGACAAACAGGTGATGGAAAATGATGACCGAGTAGGTATAATGCTAATGAAGGCGTTAGTTCGAATACTGAATCGAAAAAGTGAAAGAAGATTGTGCTGGTGGATTATTTCAATAGAGGCAGACTCGGCGGCAGGGATGTTTCTGAATCTTTGTTTTACGCTTGTTCAACATGCCTGTGCCCGATACTGATGACCGCGCTAACTACCATTTTCGTCCTGATCCCGATAACAGTTGAAACCAGAAGTGGTTCAAGTGTGTTCCAGCCGTTCCCAATTACCGTTACCGGGGGATTAATGACCCTGCCGTTTGCCACTTTGGTCGTGATTCCGATTTTGCTAACGTTTATCCCCGTCCTTTTTTTGTATTTTGACCATGAAAACCAATAGAATATGGCACATATTGTTTCTTGTTGGGGTCTTTTTCAAAGGGCTGGATGGGGTATTGGAAATCCTGGGTGGACTGATATTTCTCTTTCTTAGACAGGGGGCATTGGAAAAATATGCCAGTATCGTGTTTAGAGGCGAGCTTGCCGAGGACCCGCATGACTTAATCGCCAACTACCTGATTAACCTTGCCGCCCATACGTCCAGGGATACCGAATTCTTTGCAGCGATTTTTCTGCTGGTTCACGGAGCCATAAAGATGTCGATTGTTACGGGTCTTTATTTGCGAAAGCTTTGGATTTATCCTTTAGCAGAGCTTATCCTGTCGCTTTTTGTCGTCTATCAGTTATACCGGTTTAGCTATACTTTTTCCGTTCTCTTGATTTTTCTAAGCATCGTGGATATATTTATCATATTTCTAATCCGGACAGAGCACAAGAGGCTTATCGGTCTGCTCGAAGGCTGAGTGTTATGACCACTTTAAAAAGACTTCCGCAAAATGAGTGATTTTTGACAGAGGTCAGAGTTGATAAGC
>CAZHBL010000222.1:0-8272 GCA_964530105.1 uncultured Pirellulales bacterium
CGCTCAATCGCCTGGGCGGCTCGGACGTGCTGGACAAGAAGCTTGCCCTGCTGGACAGAATCAATCGCAACATGCACGCCCGCGAGATGGCGAAACTTCTGCCGTTCACTCGCTCGCAGATCGAAAAGCTAAAGAATCTCAAAGTCCCATCCGCTCCGGCGAAGGTCAACGTCAAAAGCTTTGCCGTTCCGATGGTCTTTTTCCTGAGCGACGAGCAGCAGCAAATTGTCGCAAAGGCGTTGGCTTCTGTACGAGAAAGCCAAAACGAAAAAACAAAGGCTGCTGGAAACGCAGCGGCACTTACAGAGATGGCCAGATGTTTCATCAAAAACAGCAAAAGAAAGAATAAAAGCTCATAGTCCTTTTGATTAATCAAAAGGACTATGAGCATTAGAGTATCAAGAGACTACAGAAAGACCATAGAAGCTAATGATTTTAGGTTTGGTTTGAAGATGAAGATTAAATATGTCCAGTTGGAGTCTGATGCGTTTTTGACGGATATCGACTTCGTTCAGTTCACGCCGGCTGAGCGGGGGGTGTATTGCAGCCTGATTTTGTATCTTACCTCCAACAACGGCAAATGCACGTCCGAGCCGCTGGCGCTGAGCCGGATTTGCAACTGCGAGAATGTCGAAGAGTTCAAAAAAATCTTTCAGAGAATCTCGAAAAAGTTCCAGCTCCGCAACGGCATAATCCGGCACAAACGCGTCTCGAAAGAGCTCAGCAGATCGAAGAAGCTCCTGCAAGCCAAGCGTAGAGGCGGACTTAGCACGGCCAGGAAAAGACAGCACAGCACAAGCATAGCTGACAGCACTGCTGACGCTAAGGAAACGAAACGAAAAGGTAAGTAAAGATATTACGAATACGAACTCGGCTGATTTCTCAGCTATTACTTCGGATTCGCTTCGAAATCCTCAGTTGAATGCGCTTCGTTTTACTGAGGCGTTAGCCGGATTGATTCCGCCTCGGAGCCGGTCGGACCGGACATGCTTTCGCAATGTGGCAAACTGGCTTGTCGAAGGCTGCTCCGGCGGGCGGTTCACCGGAGAGATTTTCAATCGTGTGCTGGACTACGCCAAACAGGCCCGGCAGGGAGATAATCCCGCCGCCGTGTTTATGGCGACACTCAGAGATGAGCTGGGATACGTGAAGAAAGGAAAAAGTTAAAAGGTTGCTCTGTTGAATTGTTCGTTGTCATTCCTTCGCTTCGCTCAAGGACAAGTCTGAACGGAGCAAAGCGAAGTGAAGAATCTCTTAATCACTCAGAGGCATTGAGATTCTTCGCTGCGCTCAGAATGACAAACTGCGGTTAATGAAAGGGAGAAAGCGAAAATGAACGCTGATATTATGATTGAGAACGTCGAGCCGGCACTTTGCCGGACTTTGCGGGCCGAGGCCCTGATAAAGCGAGACCGGTTCGCCCAGCAGCGGGCGGCGTGGGAATGCCTGAAATTCTTTGAGAACACGCCCGCCACCGAGGCGGATTTCCGAATGAAGTTCGCGAGCATGGCCGCCGATGATGTCACGCTGCTGAAGGCCTTCTACAATATCAAGACCGACGCCGAGCTGCTAAGCATGATATGCCGCTTCTGGAACGTCTAAGTTACCTCGCAGGGTGTGCAGCTTTTCTTGTAGCTGCACACGCAGGTATTGTACACGCAGGAACAATAGACCGCGTGTGCAAAAAAAACGTTTGCACACCCTACCAGGCTACCAGGCTGGAACATTTAAGTTACCTCGTAGGGTGTGCAGCTTGTCTTGTAGCTGCACACGCAGGTATTGCACACGCAGGAACAATAGACCGCGTGTGCAAAAAAAACGTTTGCACACCCTACCAGGCTACGGGCTCACGACTCGGTTGTAGATGCGGATATCATCGATCAGGCCGGAGAAGAAAGTGCCGGGGGCGTAATTCTTATCGACACCGATGTATAGACCCATTTGAGAACCTACCAGACCGGGCTGTGTGTCGTCAGCGACCGCGACGCCATCAACATAGAGCGTTCTGTGCGAGCCATCCCAGACAAGACCTATACGGTGCCATTGTCCATCGGTGATAACTGTTTCGGAATACAGAGGACCTGCGGAACGACCGAGACATTTCAATTCCGTTATCAAGTTGCCTTTGTCATCTGTTGCGAGCCAGTTGGACGCAGCTTGTTGCGAGACAATGACCTGTCCCGGCGCACCACCCTTGATCCAGGTGAAAATGCTGAAGGGACCGTCCTCCGGATTCAGGACTGGGCCAGCAATGGCACAGCCATCGACACCGTTTAATTGAAGCGCACCATCTACTTGTCCGCTATCAGGCTGCCAGACAGCACCACCGACAACAAAAGCATCATTGTCACCTGCAATATCAGTAGCAAACATCCCCTCTGTCTGATCCAATGCCCAGTGCGCCACCAGCGTCGGATCATTCACTTCAACTACTTGTCCAGTAATATTACAATCAATGGTTGTTGGTGGCTCGCAGCCTTCCCAAAATTCGATAGCGTTGGGTTCGTTGCTTACAATCATGCAATTTCTGATTGTTGGCGATGCATCGCAGCAAGAGATACCTACTCTCCCGCCGGTAATTGTAAGACCATCAAGCAAACAGCCTCCATCTCTGCTGCCGGACAGAGTTATCACAGGGCCTTGATAAGGACCCTCAATATCAATAACAGTAGCTGCGACAACATTTGGATCATTGGGATCTTTTGAACTGAGTGTTAGATTCTTATTTATGAAAGAGATGTTTTCATGATACACTCCGGAGTCGACTACTATCTCATCGCCATCGTTTGCATCATTTACAGCAAGCTGAATATTACTGTAGGTTTTACCCGTAGCCAGATTTTCAATTCCATAGTCGGCAGCGGCATATGATATAAGGTATAAAGCAACAGGTAAATTCTCCATGCAGGTCGGTATTATTTGATTCTCAGGAAGTACGAATCCTCCCTGGTTAAATTCAACAGGCGGCAGTTCAATGCCGAACGAATAAATACCAAGCTCTCCATAGCTCCAGTCTCCCGTGTCGCCGCTGGTCATATACGTGTCAGGCATATCTATCCAGTTAGTATAAGTTGCTCCGCTGGTATGGTATATTAATTCTATCATACTGGAAGTCATATCTCTAAACATAGGTCCGTCTGGTGGAGGTTCTAAAGTATACCCCCACGGATAATATATTGCTTGCCAAAAGCTGTGGTAACTCATTAGAATACGAAAATCATATGTACGAACAAGATCTCTTACAGCCTGTGTCTCCGGTTCGGAAAAAGGGCTTGGACCTCGGTAGGTTATTGCTGATGTTCTTGCAGGTGCATCCACAGTGCCCCACATGGAATCGTAGTTTCTGTTCAAATCGACGCCAAACGTACCATCGCCGTTGTCCCTCCTGTTTTTCCGCCACATCCGGTCGCTGGTACGGCTGTATTCATAGCCATCCGGATTGACTACCGGAACTATCCATATTTCGCAGTTATCAACAAAATGTTTGACTTCTGTATCAGTCTCATAGTTATCAGTCAGGTACTGCGCGATGTAGAGTGGTACTTCTACCGATATCCATTCTCGCGCATGATGACAGCCCAAAAACACCGCTCCAGGTTCTTCCTCATCTTCCGAAGGATTGTCGCTGATTTTTACTGCCCAGATGTCCCGGCCTTCGTGAGTGCTGCCAATAATATAAGTCTTAGCAATTCCTGAATCTTCGAGCGCTATAAGTTCTGTAATAACTTCATCGTAGGAATGATATTTAGCCGGTGCAGGCTCTGCAAACATCGAAATCTGTTCTTGTCCGATTTTCTCCGTATACTCGTAAACGTCTTCGGTAATTGTCTCAATAACGAAGCCGCTTTCTGTAATCTGCTTTCTTTCGTCATCCGTTACCCGAATAATCAAACCGCCCTCACGATATTCCCATATATCAAGGCCCATATTTGCTATTGCAGCAACATCATCCCTTCCAGCGACCTGGGCCTTTATCAATATGCATCTGTCGCTCGGAGGCGCCGCGTATAATGCCGACGTCAAGACTCCTATAACTACACATATAACGACGAGATTCGTAATTGTTCTCTGATACCATTTCATTTTACACCATCCCTTCAACGATTATCATATTTTCACGCCGCATCCTATGCGCACCTTTGGCGGCAGGTTTTATTACGACCAGAAACCGCTGATTGCAAGCCGCATGGAGTTTCTCCTCCAAAACCTATTGTACGGTTAAGGAAAAGCCTTATATATTCTGCACAAATCAACTCGGTTTGTCAAATGTGGTGGCTACTATTATTTTTAAAGAAAAAAGCCCCTGCCGTGCAAAAGAGTGGATAGCGTTAATTGCATATTCGGTACAGGGGCTGTATTGATTTCTTTACGTCTCCGTTGCCGTTTTGTTCGGGGATAATACATAGATAAATCCTGCACGGTGGCATGTTTCACTTTTTTTGGAAAAATGCCCCTGCTTTCCGGAGGGAAGAATGTAAAAAAAAGCAGGGGCCTAAAGGGCTACAAGTATCAAACTCGCAGCCCTTTATAAGGTTTAATTTGAATGTGCTATTATAATGTTCTGCGTCTTCGCAGCCAGCTTACAAAGCCAACGCCAATGCCGCCCAATAAAATTGCGCCAGGGGCGGGTACGACACTTCCGTAAGCCTGGATTTCCGATACGGCGAAATCCAAATCAACAGTATCACCCATATTCCCTTGGAACATTAGAGCGTTGGTCACGATGGGCGATGGAAGCATATAGCGTTCCGTATCATCAGCTGGATTCGGTCGAGTTTGCATACCCCAATTCAATGGGTCCGGCACGATATCGTAATTTGGCACATTCCATGCCAATTGCCAGGCACTGGTTCCAATGTCCCAATAGTACAATTCGTAGGCATCATTGTCATCTGCCTGCACAACAAGGCTTTCGATCTTAAATGTGTTGCCGAGATCAATTGTTATCCAGCGGGCAGCACCGTCATTAGAATCCCACCAAACAGGTCCCAGGTCCCATTGTGCGCCCCGCGGGAAAAAAATCCCATCCACAATTGTATTCGGACTGACAACTAATCCTCCTCCCCATCCACCTGTGAAAAATGAACCGCCATTTAGCGTTACATTTGCATTCAGAGCCACATTAGTGATAGGGCCGGCAACGCTGATACTTGCTCCGAAAGCAGCACATATTACAATCACTGATATTCTTTTGAGCATTTCATTCACCTCTTTCTCCTCTAAATGAGTCGTAACAGCACAATAATAAGTCTTTGACTAGCGTCTCACTAACATTCAACCTGAAGAATCTTGCGCACTGACCCTTCGAGTCGTACATAAGTAGAATTGCCAATAAGGCAAGATCGGATGAACCACGGACTGAATAGCTAAAAGAGATGCGGGCGAAAAACAAATGTTCCACCTGGCACCACTCCTCCGTTTCCTGCCGTATTACCTAACTCTGTTCCTCACCTGATCACGTATCAGGTTTTGCCCAGGAACTATGGATACGTAATACGCCGCGAAGCCACAAGTCGTAAAGACTTATTAGCTTCGCCTTATCTATTTATACCATATATCCCATATTAACGTCAAGGAAAACTTCCCAAATTTATATAAATTTTTACTCATTTTTCTGTGAGATCGAGAAATTATGCTACAGAAATAGCATTTTGAGTTCATCTATTGTGGTGACCACGTATGTTTCAATCGCTGAAATACACAGTTTGTATGTATTTTACGGCCATAAATCATGTTAAGGTGGGCAAGAATTCGGGGGATTTTCCGGAAAGACGCCGGGAACGAGAAGACATCGTTTCGACCAAAAGCGATGGTAGCTGGGAGTAAAAATAAAAAAGTTTAGAAAAATTTTTATTGCTGCTGTGGCAAGGACTTACGGCAAAAAGGCCGTCTACAATTTTGTAGATTTTCGTATCAAACGCGCAGGTAGCTCCAATTATGGGGGGCGGTTTTTTTTCGGCCGGGGGCCGGTTGCCCGAAAAGAAAGAATTTAGAATTAAGAATTCGGAATAAAGATGCTGGCGCATTATGGAAAGTGTGGAAGCAGAGCTTCAAGAGATGCTTGAGATTGGCCTGTATCTCGGGTCCGGGGCGCGATACCTGCTCTATTATTACGGGCAGCTTGCGATTACGAACGATGCCGGATTGAATCGCTGGCCTCAAGGGCCGAAGGCAATTGTCGCCGTCATAAAGCCCCATGAATGCGCCGGCTGGCTAAGCCCGACAAGAAAGGCGTATCTGCTGGCAAAGCTGCGTTCGCTTGAAGGTATCAGGAAAGTACAATGCCACTGTGCTAACGAGGATCGATGCCGGCTCAATTTGCAAAGGAATTGAAATGTCAAAGAAGGATGTCACTATGCCGATACGAGAGTTTCCGCAATCTATAGCGGCCGAGGCGGCGGTGCTTGGCTCGATATTAATCGATCCGGTTTGCCTTGCCGAGGCGGCCGAGCTTATCTGTGTCGAGGCGTTCGGTCGTTTTGAGAACCGCTGGATATATGAGGCCCTGCTGCGAATCTTCAATCGCGGTCACGGCAAGGCCATAGACGCCGTGCTGCTGCGTGACGAGCTTGTCACGATGGGCAAAATGGACCAGGTCGGCGTGGAATATATCGGGCAGATATTGGACAGCGTTCCATCGTCCGCCAACGTGATGTATTACGCCGGGATAGTCAGGGAAAAATACCTGCTTCGCAGGCTTATTGCGGCATGCGGTGACATCTTAAACAAGGCGTATGACCAGTCTGATACGGTCGAGGAGCTTCTCGATATGGCAGAAGCGAGCATCTTTGCAATCGGCAGGCAGTCTGATACTTCGACTGTGCAGCAATTGAGCGAGCTGCTGCCTTTGGCGTTCGAAGCAATCGAGAGGCGCGACCCGAACAACCTGACGGGATTATCGACGGGGTTCTACCAGTTGGATGAGATAACCTGCGGCCTGCAGAAGGGCGATGTGATTGTGATAGCGGCCCGGCCGAGCATAGGCAAAACGTCGCTGGCACTGAGCATCATCGAGAACCTGCTGCTCGGCGAAGATGTGCCGGTCGCTTTGTTCAGCCTTGAGATGGGCGGCGTGCAGTTGGCCGAGCGGATGATGAGTTCCCTTAGCCGGTTGGAAAATCAGAAAGTCAGGAGAAACCACCTTGACGTCAAAGACTACGCCGGGCTGGCCGACAGTATGGGCCTTCTTATGCCAAAACGCCTCTGGATCGAAGAGGCCTCCGAGCTGACGCCGCTGAGCATTAGGTCGAAGGCCCGGCGTCTGAAGGCCGCACACGATATCCAGTGTATCGTCATCGATTACCTGCAGCTTATCAGTACGCACGGCCGGCATGAAAACCGCCAGCAGGAAATCACCAGGATAAGCCGGTCGATTAAATCGCTGGCTAAAGAGCTGGATGTCCCTGTCATATTGCTCAGCCAGCTAAACCGGGCGCCTGCAAACCGCAGCAACTTTATGCCGAGGCTCACCGACCTGCGCGAGAGCGGCAGCATCGAGCAGGACGCCGACGTTGTGCTGCTGCTGCATCGAGAGGACTATTACCATAAGGGGCAGGCCGATTACTGCAATACGAACGTTGCGGATGTTATCATCGCCAAACAGCGCAACGGCCCGACCGGAGCCATAAAGCTGACTTTCCGCCCGGAGATGTCACGCTTCGAGTGCTATGCGATGGCAGAGGCTGTAAATTATTGAAAAGTCCTATATTTTCCTTGACACTGGTGACGACAGTGTAGTATATTTATATAAGTGAGGTTAAAATTTAGGAGGTTGTGACTTTGTTTTAAACGGCAAGGAAGGCCGGGATAGTCCTGTGTATTCGTTTTATTCAAAAGGGCGGATTATGCGCTAAACCTGATGCTTTCTATCAATTTCAGCCGGAAAGGGGAATCAACATGAAAGGTCTTAACAGTTCGAAGAATAGAATAATCTTGGCTGGATTTGTTATGGCCGTTATTCTTTCAGGCGTCAGGCGTGCAAATGCGGATTTTCTCTTTGGTGAACCAGTCAACCTGGGACCGCCCATCAACACTTCTTCGAACGAGGCGACATTTTGCCTTTCGGCCG
Source organism: uncultured Pirellulales bacterium (assembly GCA_964530105.1). Lineage (GTDB taxonomy): Bacteria > Planctomycetota > Phycisphaerae > Sedimentisphaerales > Anaerobacaceae > JAFGPJ01. The sequence goes on from CAZHBL010000222.1 coordinate 8,069, forward strand.
ATGGCCTTCAGATGTATATATCTTCGAACCGCCCGGGCACCTACGGTATCGGCGATATGTGGGTATCGACCCGGACGACAATAAACGATAATTGGACAGAGCCTGTGAATCTTGGTCCGGCTGTCAATAGTTCGTTCCCGGATACGGTGGAATACATTTCGCCTGACGGTCTGGAACTCTACTTCGATGCGCTCAACCGGACCG
>CAZHBL010000223.1:0-8266 GCA_964530105.1 uncultured Pirellulales bacterium
CATTTACTGCACCATTATATTTTAAGGATGCCTGGCTTTTCATATCTTCATTGAATATTTTGACGCCCGATAAATTTTTTATAAATTGTTTCTTTGTTATTCCTTTTCTCTGTGCTTGCGGAGGAGTTCAATTGTCTCCCGATTTCTTCTCTCTTCCACTAGCCTGCTCAAATCGTTTGAAGGATGCTGCAATTTCGACGACGCCGATACATACGAAGACAGTCAAGAAATAGAGGTTTGCTATCTCCAGCTCATTCTACGCATAATAAATACCGATGAACACGACGACAGCAAAGCATAGGATGCCGGTGCCACATATGACTCGATCCGGCCATTTTGCCAATTGAAGCGCGAGACCACAATTCGGGCAAGGTGCAGCCTTACGTGAACCTACCCAGGTGGTAAACCGACGCCAATCTCCTCTCTGTAGCGATCGCAGAATAGTCGCCGCTTGATAGCTCCATATGCGGTACCAACAAAAAATTTTGAAAAAAAACACTGACATCGTAGACTAAATCCGTCTCTGTGTTGTAATAAAGAGATAGAAATGATCATTTAAGAAGTGACCGGGCCTTTATGATAGAGGACACACTGTTAGTTTGGAAACTCAGAAACGGCCGCGAAGACGGTCTGGTACGTACCTACAGCAAGTATAAGAACTACTTGCTCAAGATTGCCTACGCACTGCTGGATGATGGCCAACAGGTCGAAGATGTCGTGCAGGACGTATTTGTCGCACTTGCGGAGTCCTCTCACAGACTGCGCTTGGACGGCAATCTCAGGGGCTATCTGGTCAGATGTCTGATCAACCGCGTACAGAACATGAAGAAAGCACGCAGCGCATGCCAAGCCGTGCCACTGTCTGAAGTCAAAGAGCTTTGCTCGGATGGCGATAGGCCGGATCAATGGGTTATACTCGATGATGAGCAGAGGCGTGCGCATAGCGCTTTGTGTCTTTTGCCCGAGTCACAGCGTGTGGTCATCGCCTTGCACTTGCACGGTGGTCTGAGGTTTAAGCAGATTGCAAGTCTGCAGAAAACCTCAATCAATACAGTCCAGAGTCGATACCGGTACGGCCTGGAGAAATTGCGGTTCTTGCTGAACGGCGAGGTCAATATATGAAAGTCAGAGAAAAGCAACAACTTGAGACGTATCTAAAAGGCTCGGAATTCAGGACGTGTCCGGAAAAGGATCAACAGGTCCTTGAAAGGGCATTAGATCGCTTTCGCAGGAATAAACAGAACATGAATCCAGTTAGCCTATGGAGATTTATTATGAAAAGTCCTATCACACGCGTTGCCGCGGTTTTACTGTTAGTGGCGGGGATTGCCGTTATGAGCTGGCGTAATCCCGAAGGCCACTCCAATGAACAGTTGTCGCCCTTAACTTTCTTAAGTCTGATCCAAACGGCCAGTGCGGCCGAGCAGGCCTTGTTTACGGGTGACAGCGTAGTCCATATCACCCATGAGATCACCTTATATCCGAATGCCGATGTCCCTGATATCGAAGCTCAGCTCGATGAACTGGTCGAGTCCAATTTTACACTTAACAGAAATCTCGCTTTTATGCGAGCGTGGTTTTCCAGTCATGCTTCGCTGCCGGTGCATTCGCTTAAAGCGAACGGTGAGTACCAGTGGCATACGCTGGAATTGACCGGGACTGCGGAGAAAGAATCTGTGGTTCAGGAACATATCTGGTATGATCCCGAATCGGGATTTTTTGCGAGAGCATTCATGCAGGGCGGACAGGTTATCTTTGCGATGAGCTTTGACGGCCAGGCGATTTATCTGACTCAGGTTTCCGACAACGGCCGATTTCAGATCCAGCGTGAACCGATCACCGAACAATTCAACCTCCCGGACAATCCTGCGGAATTCCTGGGCATCTCGGCAAGTTTTCAGGACTCCATGGACAAGATGAATCTGCCCCCGATTGAAGAACAGAGTCGCGAACAACAGGCTGACGGGACATGGGTACGCGTCTACAAACTGCGCTGGCCGGGGACCGACGCTTATCATATCTTCAAAGTGGATGACAATGACAATACGATCGAACAAATCGAATCCGTCGCGTATGAGAGACCTATTCAGCAGATTCAGCGTATTTCCTCGAATACTGTAGACGCCCCCGGGTTTTCCTGGGATCTGGCAGAACTCGCCGGGCAAAGCGCACCATCTCGGCCAGAGGTGATCCTCATAGAGGGGATGACCACGATTACACCACAACAGATGGCCGATATTGCACAGGTCGAGACATATGTCTTAGGTGACACGCCCGACTGGATTAAAGAACAGAAGTTTGTAATCATGTCGGATAAGGCAAGTCCTTATGGAGCTTCGTATGTTGTGTTCTGCAGTACGAACGACGGGAGGTGCGCAGCTATATCCCAGGGGCGGACAGTGCATCAATATATTTCGGGGATTTTGAACATGTCCAACCAGGCCGGCTTGCGCTGGTTTCCGAACTATATGAGCAAAAACAGGTTCAAAGTTCACGATGCCTTTACACTCGGAAGAATAGTGGGAGTTTCTCTCCTGAGTGCACTTTCGGACTTCACGGACGGTACCAGGTTCTGGTCATCGGAGGCGGTATTCAAACAGGGCGGTTTCGAGCCGTTGCCCTTTAACCATATCTATATGCTGCATTCGCCGACGGATACCTATTTAAGTCTCACACTGAACGGACAGTTCACCGATGCCGAGATACGGGAACTGATAGAGGATCTTATCCCGGCACGGTTGTATCAATCGCCCGATGAGGCGAAGGACTGGTATGCAAAGATCGATCCGGGCAGTGTGGTTTATAAGGGATTCGAGCCGGGGGTGTTTTTGAAAGACTGGCTGGTACTGGGGCCTGTCCTTGTGTTCGACGACAGTGTAAGCAACGAGGACAAATTTGCAGACGGAGCAAGTCAAATGGCTGCTTTCGACAGGAACATGATCGATATTAATACATTTGAGCCGGCGGTGACTATCGATGGCAAGCAGTATTACTGGGAAAAGTACAGTTCGGGTTCGGAGGTTATAGAGTTTGCCTGGCTGTTCGGTTACCATGGCTTTGCCGACGCTTATGCGCGTGCACAGATCGAGATGGCCGAAGATACACCGGTGATGCTGGCTGTCGGGGGTGACGACCGGATTAAGGTGTGGCTCAACGGCGAACTTGTTCACGAAGATCGGGACGGCGGGTCCCTGGAGGTGGATAAGGCTCTGGTGCCGGTGACATTACGCAAGGGACTGAATGATTTGATATTGAAGGTTCAAAACGGTATTTTCGAATGGGAGTTTTCGTTCCGGATATTCGATGCGGACTATGATCCTGTAACGGATGTCAAAAAACCAAATCTTGATTCTGTAACATATCCGGGGCTTGTCCAGGGCGAGTTTATGAAAGAATGGCTGTTGCTCGGGCCTATTCCGGCGGCTGAGGGAGTGCCGAGCGAGGCAGAATCCAAGGCTGCTTTTGAACGGGATTATCTCCCATCCCTCGAAACATTCGAGCCTGCTGTTCGAATAGACGACGTGGATTACAAATGGGCCGTGCATCGATCCTATACAGGGATCATCGACTTGCGTCGTTTCTGGCGTGACGAACCGGCGACCGAACAAGTGTCGTGTTACGCATGGGCTCAGGTCGACATGCCCGAAGAAACCGAAGCCCTGCTGGGATTCGGCACGGACGATGCGGCCAGGGTGTGGCTTAACGGGGAGCTTATTCTTGACAGCTGGACCGATCGCGGTGCGTTTCCGGACCATGATCGTGTGAAGGTAACTTTCAAAGAAGGACCGAATCAACTGGTAATTAAAGTTTATAACAATCTCAGAAACTGGAAATTCTGTTGCCGACTGTTGGAGTAACAGTGTAAGAGAAGTTGTTGGTTTGCCGTGGCCGGCTGTGGTTAGAAACTTAAGGGCCTGTGTGTAAATAAACGTTTCATTGATTGCTCAGATGTTAATTTGAGATGGGAAATGGAATAGCGCTTTATTCGCAGGCCCTTAGTCCACGTAGGGTATTAAAATATTGCTGTGTCCTAAGATGAGTAGCTTAATCGTGTTATTAACAGAGCAAGAACTATAATATTTTTTTGAACCGCTTAGACTAAATATTCATTCGTGCGGTTTTCAATAATAGAAACGATGACTCTTTGGCAAAGGGCCTTTGTAACAGAGGATATGTCATGTTTTAGTATTCGCATCTCATAAGAATTTTGGAGGAGATTATCCAAATGGCGTTCAATCAGCGATATTTTCTTAAAGACAAACCTAATGCGGTTAATTTGTACTCGGTGTACTGCTTTAATGAACATGAAAGGACAAATAAGATGAAAAAAACAACTTTTCAAAGTCTTACTTTGGCTCTGCTTGTAGCAGTTCTATCATCTGTGGCAATTAGTCAGGACTCCACGGGAGAATTGCCCATAGCAGAAGCAGGTTTTTCGCGATATGTGGCACAGAAACCGATTGTTCTTGATGGTACAGACTCTTATGATCCGGACAATTCCGGCCTATTAAGCTACACATGGAGGCAAATAGCCGGCCCACCCGTCGTCATTTTAGATGCAAACACCGCTACACCTACAATAGGCGGGGCCATGCAACCCGGCACAGGAAGAGATACGATGGCTGCTTTAGTCGGCTTCAATCAGACAGATGAGGTCCAGAAATGCGTGTTTGAATTGAAGGTGACTGATAGCCAGGCCCTTAGTGGAGTTGATACTGTTGAGGTTGTGATTGTGCCCGACTTCGGGGACAATACGCTGGAATTGGTCAATGAGGAGTTTGATCCGAATAAACCCACGTTTGTTTTCTTTACTGGTGGAAGCACATGTGCTGATGGCGGTGGACAGATTATAGATGATCCCATGTTTTTGGAACTTGTTAACCATATTGGTTTTCCTCAGGGCTACAGTCCCGATTCGTTGACAGTTCCCCGTACGTTTTATAAGTACGCCAATATGATTATTGTCTTTCTCTCCAGTGTGGCACCGGACTATCAGCAGCTCATTCAAACCTGCGGATTCAGCGCCGGGGGCACGCCTGCCCTTGATGTCGGCACATACCTGAACCTGACCTATGCGGATCCCCGGTATGCTGTGAACCGTGTCACGCTAATGGATGGGGCCTTCTGCATGGAGACTTATAGCCAGCCCCTCAAGAGAATCGAAGATTTTACACAAAATCCTGTGGGTGGTGAACCATGCTGGATAGAAAACTACGCCGCGGCAAATAAGACTTACTATCCAAATGCCTTAAATGTCTCCCTGCCCCTAACGCACGGCGAGAATCCCATGTGGTATTTGTCCTCATTTCTCACTCAGGATGAAAACAACTTCAACGGAGGTTTGGTTGCCGGAGTGTATTGGTCTGTTTTCGGGCCGGGCAAGAACCTCAATCCTGCATTGACGCTGGATCCGGCACCCTACAAATTCCAATGGTACGGATCAGTAACTTCCGGTTATATGGATTTTTTCGATGAGCAGCAAAATCCCGGCAGGCTGCCCGAACCGGTCAGACTTGTCGGTCCTGAAAACGGTTCTTTTGTGGATGCCAATGGAGCGGTGTTCAGTTGCCAAGAAAGCGAAAATGCCGTCGGGTATCAGCTTTTGTTCGGACCTGACCCTCATCGCGTTATGGATTATTATGTCGTCTCCGATACACCTGTTCCACCTACTGAAGTTGTAACGGCATCTTTTTTTAAGCAAACCTGGTGGACTATAAAGGTACGAGATGAATATGGCTCGACTATTTATGCCGACCCAATCCGTGTTGATTTCGAGAACTTAGAGCCGGCACCCATCGAGAATATAACTATCGGCAAAGAATACGTCTCTTTTCGACGGGCTATCAATGATGCACGGAATGGAGATGAGATAGTGGTCAGCCCGGGAGTATACCAGGAAAAAATCAACTTCAAAGGCAAGAATTTGACGCTCAGATCAACAGATCCGAATGACCCGGCTGTCGTCTCAGAAACTTTTATCATTGCCATCGGCGGAGATGCTGTGACTTTTTCCGGCGGGGAAGATGCAAACTGCGTTCTCGCCGGTTTTACGATTGCAGATTCAAGCAATGGCGTTTATTGCTCCGCCGCCTCTCCCACGATTATGAATTGCAACATTGTCGATAATATTAATGCCGGCATGAAATTATACATGGCGAGCAATCCAACCGTTTCCAATTGCATTATCGCCGAGAATGGCGGTTCGGGATTAGAAATGTTCATATTCGCAGCCGGGCGTAAGGTCCTTATTAACTCTCCGACTATAGTCAATTGCACGATTGTCAACAACTCGAAGATCGGCATATCTGAAGGCAAGCCTACGGTCCTCAACTCCATTATCTATGGCAACGGCGTCCAGATAGAAAGTTCTTCCGCAGTAGTGAAATACAGTAATGTTCAGGACGGTTTCTCCGGTGAAGGCAATATTGACACCGACCCATTCTTTGCCGTGCCGGATAACGGCGATTATCATTTAAAATCTCAGGCAGGCAGATGGGATCCGGCAAGTCAAAGCTGGGTCATAGACGAAGTCAATAGCCCATGTATTGATGCCGGAGATCCGAGCACCCCGCTGGGCTCGGAGCCGTTAAACAATGGCGGCATAATTAATATGGGAGCCTATGGAGGTACATCGAAGGCAAGCAGGTCTCCGTGAGCACGTGCGCCGGGCTTAACCTCTCCGGCATTCTTGCTCAGCGCTTTCCCCGCCTTTTTTTCGACCAGATGCAAAACGTAAAACTTAAACTGGCCGTTTTGGCAATCTGTGTTGTCAATCGTGTGCGGGACAGATTACGAACAAGCCGGAACTTTACGCCGTGTGCAGTGAAGAGCTGCAGCAATTAAGTCGCACAATGGCTACACGGAAATAACAATCAGCGACATTCTTCCTTTTACTCCCGTAGAGGCGAAGGCCGGAATCGCGGGTTTGGGCATAATCCCTGCCGGCCTTGTTTTCTGGAAAAGGCGAAGAAGAAAAAGAGCAGCAGCAAGCCGGAACTGACATGCCCTTTAGCTGCAAGGCATAACCATCTTCGATGTTAAAGCCCTGTTTTAAGCAGGACTTTTTTGAGGCATTGTTTTCAGTAAGTTCTGATATGCAAGTTGATTCGAGACTCATGGAGGCTAAATCAAGAGTATTTGACACAGCTTCTAATGACGTGTAAGATTCTGTGGCAATGATCCAACGTGGTGCAGCTATCGATTCAGTAAGCGATGAAGATGACATCTACAAAACAAGAGGTAAGGATGTTCGGCCCGATATGGCTGCGGGTGGCTTTGCTCTGCATAGCTTGGGCTCTGGTTTGATGTGTGAGAACGCCGAAATTAACACTGGAGGACAGAAAGCAGAAAATCCAGTTCCTGGCAGATTGGGCGCGAGATTGCCATCCCTTTGTCGAACTGAATGAGAAATATAAGTACACTTCGAGCCATGAGGCCTTGTTGCCGAAGTATTTATAATTTAATGCAATGGAATAATCGAATTGATCATATCTCTGAAAGAAATTAGAGACCGCCATTTACCTTTGGTCGGTAGCAAGGCTTTTGGTCTTACTCGGCTGAAACAAATCGGTCTTAAGGTTCCCCCTGGCTTTTGCCTTATGGCAACTGCCTTTCGAGAACATATCGAGTCCAGCGAAGTCTCTAATGAGATACAATCGGTTATAGATAAACTTGATTCAGACAGCCGGGAAGACAGAAAGAATACTTTATTAGGAATCCGGCAGGCTATTATTAACGCTCCTTTGGCAGTTGGTTTACGCAGACAAATAGAAAATCACTATCATGCACTTGTCGCCAACCGCGCAGCAGTTCGGTCATCAGCTACTGCGGAAGATTTGCCGGGCCATTCCTTTGCCGGTCAATATGAAACCTATCTGGGAATAGATAACGTGGACGGTTGTATCGAGGCGATAAAGAAATGCTGGGCCTCATTGTGGACAGAACGAGCATATGAGTATCGGCAAAAGAACGGCTTTGACCATATGCAAGTAAATATGGCGGTAGTTGTTCATTCACTTGTTGAGGCGGACACATCCGGCGTAATTTTCACCACTGATCCTGTCACCGGTAGTTCAAGTCGGATAATAGTCGAAGCATGTTTCGGACTTGGCGATTCCCTGGTTTCAAGCAAGGTAACACCCGATAGATTCATAATACGTAAACGTAATCTCAAAATCATCTCTCGTAGAATACAAAATAGAGAAACAGAGTCGAATGGCATGAAGATAAGCAATTCTCATTGTAAGAGAGCCTCCTTCATCTCTGA
>CAZHBL010000224.1:0-8253 GCA_964530105.1 uncultured Pirellulales bacterium
GTGCTTCAAGACCTTCATCGCGAAGGATATTGGCACCGTATGGCACAAATATGCTTTCCGTCCCATAGAGAGTTCTGTATCTATCCTGAATTCCTCTTGCATCGGATATGATGACATGGGCTGTTTTTGTGGCCACCCATTCACATTTCCTTTGATACCATTGGGCAAATCCTGACCATTTTTCCCTTGCCCAATCCTCACCATCTACGTTCAGCAACGTTATTGCGCCAGTTAATCCGGGTATCCAAACGATGGGACTATTACCTACAATACAATAATACACGACATCATACCGTTGAAACAACGTATGGATAGAAGAAAGAAAAGTATGGGTGATAGTATCAAGGTGCTTAGAAGGGATGGACGGAAGAGATACGATGCGGACGCCTTGATATTCTCCTCTGATATCCTTAATAAAATGAGACCGGTTATAAACGGTAACGTCATGGCTACGCTTTGCCAGGCGCACAGATAACTGTTCATAAAAGGTTTCAAATCCGCTGTACCGGGCTGGTATGCCGCGGCTACCGAGAAAAGCTATTTTTAGAGATTTGTTTTCTGCCAAGTCCTTCTTCGCTTTATTTGTCGTGCCGGCACACCTGCAACGACTGAATAAGCTTCAACATCTTTTGTCACAACAGATCCCGCCGCGATTACTGAACCCTGACCCAGCGTAATGCCATCAAGAATCGTGCTGCCAGCACCAATCCAACAATCATTCTCTATGACAGGCTTTGAGAAGACATGTCGAAATGGTTATTCGGATAATCAAGCGACATCACATCTCCCTCTACGGTTCTGAAACCTTGATAGTTTCAGGCACGTACCCCGACAGTGCCTTGATAAGTAGTTAGCGTACCTAATGCGGTCTTTTGCCAAGAGAACTCTTTGGCACGCTTCAACCCTTTTTCAATCAATGTAGTTGCCAATTCAGGGTTTCTAAGAACATTGATTATTACCTGCCCTATTTGTTCTTCACTTAACGGGTCAACTAATACTGCGGCATCGCCAGCAACCTCAGGCATGGATGCGGTGTTGGAAGTAATCACAGGTGTGCCACATGCCATCGCTTCTAAGATAGGCAGGCCAAAGCCTTCATAAACGGATGGATAGGCGTAAACTCTGGCGGCATTGTATAGAAGTACCAAATCTTCATCAGGTACATAGCCAGTAAAGATGACTTTGTTCTCTAAATGTAAGTGTTGAACAATTTTGTAAATCTCAGATGATTGCCATTGTGCCTTTCCAACAACAACTAACTGAATCCCGCCACATTGATCACGTATGGTAACAAAGGCCTTAATCAATCGAGTCAAATTCTTACGAGGCTGTAAATTTCCAACCGCTAAAATGAAATCAGAATTAATCCCATAGCGCAATTTAACATTATCTAAAAGATTCTTACTATGAACTTGTCGGAATTTTGGATCCGCCGCCTCGGGAGTCACATGAATCTTGCCTACCAACTTTGGGTAAAAATGGCCAATCTCTCGTTTTGCATGATTTGAAACAGTGATTATTGTAGATCCAGGATGGTACATTGTTAGGGGTAGTAAAGTTGCAAACAGAAGACGGTCTCTCAACGAAAAGAAACCTGGATATCTTTTAAAAGCGACATCATGAACTGTTGTTACAATTGGACAATATGAATAAAAAGGACCGATATAATTGACATGCAAAATATCCGCCTTCCATTGTCTGCACAAACGAGGCAAAGAAAAACAGATTCTATCCCAATTACCAGTTGAAGATAACGTTACAGGCTCAACCTGTGATAGATAAGATGGAAATTTGCAGCCCGGCAAGATAGCGGCCCCACACTCAACATCAGGCAATTGAGACAAGGCATGTAATAGATTAACCGTATATGTCTCGTTGCCTGTCTCACGAGATCCAATTAAATGAGCATCAATAAGAACACGTATTGCCAAGCCAAACCTCTTTTAATTGCTTTTTAAAACCAACATCTCTCTTTTACTGTCTTCATATAGTGCCTTTGCCATCACGCCAAGCATCATTTCAATACCTGGAAAGCCACCACGGATCCATCCAAATAGTATCAGCAGCAGCAAAGATATAATGGCGGTGGCATAAACGGCGTGGTTGAAGCTAATGATACCTTCTCTTCTCACTATGGGGATAATATCACGGAAAAGAAACGTGAAGATCCACACGTAGAGAGCCGTGCCGACTATCCCCAACGTGGCAAGAATGGACCACAAGGTACATTCGTATCGTGATGTGCCTGCAGCGATTTCCAGTTGAGACAGATAGTCAAGCTTATCAATAGAATACACACCCTCCGGATTAATACAATTACCAAAAATCAGCGATGCAAAAGAAGATGTCCATCTCTGATATCCCAGATGCAGCAAATCAAAATGCCAGTCATCACTCGCTCCTGTATTATAAATTAATTGAGAGTTCAGGCCGGGAATGAAAGACATAGCGCGTTGCACTCCAAGAGGGAGCTGTGATACCAAATGAACTTCACTATTTACAAGCACGATGCACACAATCAGCAGCGGTAATAAATAAACCAGTAATATCGTTTTTCTTGCCAGCAGCATCCACAGGATTAGCGTGGCAACGGCCATGGCGACAGATACACGTCCCTCGCCAAATAAAACCAGGATAAACATACCAATGATGAATACAATGACGATGGCTTTTGCCAATCTTCCCTCAAAAATATAAAATAACATGATACCGAAAAGCATTTGATACAATGCAGAAAAACGCAGGTCAGTGGGGGAATACAACCACAAAAAACCGGCTTCCGAAATACCATGGAGTGCAGGCGTATAGAGAGCCAGCATAGAGACGACGATACGAACAAGCATCACCACAAACAGGATGATCACAGCCAGCTTAATATGCTCAGAGGAACCGAATTTGTAATACATCCAGCTAAACATGAGGTAGGTAATTCCCGATGCATAGACACGGACGATACTGCCGCCGCCGCTCAGCCAGCCAAGCCTGGTATTAGAGAGACTGACCAACAGATGTACGAGGAAATATAATCCCAATAGCAGAAAAGCCCACGAAGCAGGAGAACGATCCCGAACTATTGTCGGATAGTGCGTGCAAAGCGCTACAGCAAGCGCCGCCATCGTGATAACCAAGCCGAGTTCATCCGGGTATATTCTAAAACCTACCCAGAAGAGGCCGCCCCAGAAAGCCATAACAGGAAAAACCAGCCACCAGTATTTACCGCTGCCGTACACCCAGACGATCGCAAAGATGAAGCTCAATATAGCGCCAAAAGGAAGAGAATAGCGTTCCATCTTGGCCACTAAAACACTAACAAATGCCGGACCGACCACAACAGCGGCCAGAATACCAAGCACCCATATCGCAATAGCGGTATGCGTACTTTCGAGTTTCATTAGCGCATTTTTCAGATCACACCAAGCTGTGGCATAAATGCTTCAACCGCCTGGAAACATTGCTCTGCTTTAATATCTTACATACAGTACATTCTTTGATGTTTACATTGTTGCAGCAAGACGATAAGCATCTAATGTTTCTTTCGCACATTGTTTCCATGAAAATTCTTTTGCTCTCTTTATACCTGCATTTTTTAACGACCCGGCTTTTTGCTTGTCTTCGCATATACTTTCTATTGAATTGGCGATGTGTGAGATATCGTAGGGATCTACCAATATTCCAGCATCACCCGCAACTTCCGGAAGGGAAGATATATTAGATGTAATGACGGGACAACCACACGCCATCGCTTCCAACACAGGAAGGCCAAATCCCTCGTATAAAGAAGGATAAACAAACAAAGTCGCCGCATTATACAGCGAAACCAGATCAGACAACGGAATATGTCCAAGAAAACGAACTTTCTCACTCAAATCCAGACGTTCAACTTCCGAATAAATCTCATCAAACAGCCAGCCTTTAGGTCCAACGTGCACTAATGTATGTTGAAATCCTTTTTTCAGAAGAGAAGCATAAGCTTGTAATAACCGAGGGATATTTTTTCTTGGTTCAAGAGATCCAACAGTTAAAATAAAAGAATCAAGATTATAGCACTTTTTCACTCTTTCAAGCTCTCTGACATTAACGATCTTAAAATCATCAGAGGCTGCCAAATATGTAACAACAACTTTTTCTGGAGGTATTTTCAATTGTTTCACAATATCACGTTTCGAATTTTCAGAGATAGTTAAAATGACCTTTGCTTTTTTTGCCAGCATTGGAAGAAACAAACGTGAATAATTCCTATACCAAAAAGTAAAATTGTGCGGACTTTGCAGTATTGCAGTGTCAAGGACGGTTAAAACAGTGGGACATTTTGAAAATATCGGTATTACACTGACAGGTATATGCAAGACATCTACTTTTGATTTGTAAGCCCGGCGTGGAAGAACCGCATGCGTCCATATCAAGTCACGGTAAATTGTTTGTAACCGAGAATAAATCGTTTTACTTTTAGACATATCTCGAGTCTGACCAATGTCAAACAGACGAAATTCATCACCACTGCCCAAATTTTGCAAAGCCTCTATCAGGTTAAACGTATATACAGCCGAACCCGCCTGATTCAAATTTATAACACTCGTATCCATTCCTATAATCATTTTGTCACTCGTTGGTGTTAAAATAATATGATCTAATTTTATTCTTTATACAGGGCAATCGCATGAAATTCAGCAAACATGTATTATTTGGCCAGAAACACCAACAAGAACATTTTCATCTAACATTTTGGAGTTGAAGAATCTGGCTTCTTGGGCTTAAAGATACTGTTGTTTTTTTCATGCGATTGCCCTGATTCTTCATACTTTCAATATCAGAATCTACCATAATATGAATAAGTTCTTCTAAAGATATTGATGGTTGCCACCCGAATTTTTCCTTGGCTTTCCTGGAATCGCCCAAAAGGTATTTTACTTCAGCAGGACGATAATATTCTCCGCTAATCTCAATATATTTTTTATAATCAAGTCCCGCTCTCTCGAATGCAATTTTTAAAACATCTTCTACTGAATACATTTCTCCAGTTGCTATTACATAGTCGTCCGGCTCATCCTGTTGAAGCATAAGCCACATTGCATAAACATAGTCTTTTGCATATCCCCAATCTCTTTTAGCTTTTAAATTACCAAGTTTAAGTTTGTTTGCTAATCCATATTTAATCATAGCTACATGTGAAGATATTTTTCTTGTGACAAATTCGAATCCTCTTCTTGGAGATTCGTGATTAAAGAGAATGCCTGAAACACAAAACATTCCATACGCTTCACGGTAGTTACGTGTTAGATCAAAACCTGCAACTTTAGAAATCCCATATGGCGAACGCGGATGAAATGGTGTATTTTCATTTTGTGGTACTTCTTTAACCTTTCCGAACATCTCGCTTGATCCAGCAAAATAAAACCGACAATTCGTGGCTCTTTGCTTTATAGCTGAAATAACATTATGAGCGCCATTGATGTTTATTGCCATTGTAGAAAATTCATCCTCAAATGAATATGAGACAAAACTCTGAGCACCAAGATGATAACATTCATCTGGTTTGACTTGTTCTACTATATTAAACATGCTGGGATAGTTATCAATAGACCCACTGTGAATTATGATTCTATCAAGTATATGGCGTATGCGCCACATTCTATGTATTGGATCTTCAATAGCAACTCGCCTTACAATGCCATGCACCTCATAGTTCTTTTCTAAAAGCAGTTCCGCAAGGTAACTCCCATCCTGTCCGGTAATTCCCGTAATCAGTGCTCTTTTTTTCTTTACCATTAATATTCTCCATTAAAATATTTTCTAAGAATCGCTTGTATCTCTTGATTCATATTTCCTGTTTTTGTGTGACTGCAATGAAATTATTTGTATATATAGCGGGAGACATTCGATAATAAGTAGTAACAACAAAAAAACTAATAATCGGTCTGAGGAACAGCCGCCATACGATTTTCTTCAGCTCATATATTGAATTGAAATTATAAGGTGGAATTTCATAATATTCATATGGAGGAATAAAACCTGCCAAAAGGGAAAGCTGCTTTATACTTTCAACAGTAAAAGCTCTGACATGTGTTAAACAGATGAAATTCATCACCACTGCCCAAATTTCGTAGAGCCTCTATCAGGTTAGATGTATATACGGCCGAACCTGCCTGATTCAAATTTATAATACTCGCATCCATTCCTATAATCATTCCACTGCTCATTTATTACTAAACTTTATAAGATTGATATTTTTTCCAGAAACACAATCACATATCCTCACCATAGCAGTCATTAAACTCCCTGAAATTAATCTTACAATTCAAATCCAAGCATGAAGCATTATAGGAGAACCCGACTCTTGGTAAATTCCTTTAACATATATTTTATATGAAGGATCTATTGCTTTTAAAAATGACGAGATTTTTCTTGCATGTTCTATTTGATGATATGTTGTAACTGCAATTTTAGGTTTATTTTGTTTTATAAGTTTTTCTGCCCCGACTAAGGCATCATAATCATGGCCTTCGAGATCGATCTTAAGATACGAAACAGGAATATTCTCTTCAAAAAAAAGCTTATCGAGTGTAGTTACCCTAATTTCAATCCCTGTAATTTCACTACTTATTGTTGATGATATACCATCACTTGTTAAATGTGCGATAAATTCATTTTTCGATAATGCATATTGCAGCAATTCAACATTGTTTGATTTTTCAAAGGTCTTTCGGAGAGACCGAATAAACATCGGGTGTGGTTCAATTAAATATACCCTTTTACACCTTTGAAAAACAAGAAGGCTGAATAATCCTTCAGCTGCACCACAATCAACTACAATATCATCTACTTCTACTTTTGTCTCCGGCAATTCATAATAATGCCAATTATCAGGATAAAATGATTCAACAATCACCTGTTCAAGAGATTTTAATCCAAATTTGGAGGGAAAATACAAAGGCTCATCGCTGCCATCAAAGTATATTTTGTAAAATCCATTCTCTTTTAAAACTTTCCTTAGCTTTTTATTTGCTTTTGCAGCATACGATTTGTCAAAAAAAAACTTAAATAATTCAAAACAATGTACATTGTTCTTATTCTGTAAGATGTAGTATTTGAGTACTTTGAGTCGATTCTTTGTCATCGCAAACCATCACATGCCGTTCTTATGCTTTTCTATAGTTGACCACTGCCCTATTTCCCATCCATATGACAAACTTTGACATAAAAAGCATCAGTACACATATCGTATAGAAGAATCACTGATCTTTATTACTCATACATGGAACTAACGTGGATAACTCTCTAATCACATGTGGCACATAAATTGTAGTCAGACCAATGGGAATGAAAAATACATTTGCGGTTTTCATATAGCCATATTTCTGAATCAGCGACGAAGCAGATATCGGCTTATAACCAACTGTATTCATGAAATTAAAGATATCTTCCGGCTTATGGCCTGCAAGTGCAAGCGTATGCTCTAAAACTTCGATTACAATCCCTTTAAAAGCTTGCACTTCCAAAGCTTTTCTCATTCCAAGCAAAACATCAAACTCCATACCTTCAACATCAATCTTAGTCATCCACTCAGGCCGTTTCGGAAAAACCAATTTTTGATCTATACTCCATTGGTCGAACGTTGTAATCTTTGCTCGCCCAAGAGAATTATGTACAAATTCAGGATGGGCCAGAAAGGTCGAGTGTCCGGAATCCTCTAATCCGGGGTGTAAGCATAATTCTCCCGTGCTTGAACCAAGACCTTGGTTAAAAGCATGAAAATTGTTTAAATTGTTCTCATCTATTATTTTTTTCATAACTGCAAATGTTCTCGGATCAGGTTCAAAAGAATATATCTCCATATCCTTGAAATTGCTGGCCATAAAATAGCTATAAAAACCATAGTTGGCGCCAATATCAAA
The DNA here is from genome assembly GCA_964530105.1 of uncultured Pirellulales bacterium. Classification (GTDB taxonomy): domain Bacteria; phylum Planctomycetota; class Phycisphaerae; order Sedimentisphaerales; family Anaerobacaceae; genus JAFGPJ01. Next base: position 7,893 of record CAZHBL010000224.1, read on the forward strand.
AAATGTTCCTCCTCCCCACGATTTCAATATATTGGTTGTTGGGTATTCAAATCGTTCCCCCTGCCAGAAAGTAGCCTGTTGTGTTAGATCGTTAAGATTAAATGTAATGTATATATCAGGAAATAATTCACATCGTACTTTAGCAGGACATATTGAAAAAAAACATCGATTAATATGTTTTCCCATCCGAGGGAACCTATAACCACAAAGTTTTCTTATAGTACCAATCATTTTTATGTCCTTTTTATTTTACGGATATTAACTACTATCTTATTACTCATCCATATAACAAAACGAAGATCAAACAACTATAGGCTGATATATACCTATAGTATAATTCCTTCTTCATGAGACTCCCCTT
>CAZHBL010000225.1:0-2939 GCA_964530105.1 uncultured Pirellulales bacterium
CCATTGGATTTTGCCCTGCACGGGAAAGGCTTCTTTGTGATAGAGACTCCCGAAGGGCCTCTTTACACCCGCAACGGTACATTTCAAACTAACCAAAACAGCCAAATCGTCGATTCGCAGGGCCGAATTGTGGCAGGCCAGGCAGGCCCGATAACGATACCAGGCAATGTTGGAATCTCGCAACTAAGCGTATCGAGTGACGGAACCATCAGTGCCGGCGAAATTGCTATTGGAAAATTCAGGCTGGTCGATTTCAACGATAACGATATCAAACTCGTGCCGACCGGCGATAGCTGCTACCGGATGCCCGATGAGAATATACAACCGGTCGCAGCAGAACAACTCATCGTAAAACAAGGATACCAGGAAGCTTCAAACGTCCAGATCATTGACGAACTGGTGGACATGATACTGGTTTCCAGACTCTACGAAGCGAATATGAAATCCATTACAGCAGAACAGGAGGCTTCAAGCAGTCTTATGAGCGTAGCTATGGGCTGAGAAGTCATCAGAATAAAAGGAGAATAATATTATGTTGAGAGCATTTTCCACTGCAGCGACTGGAATGACTGGCCAACAGACGATGGTGGATGTGATCGCGAATAACCTCGCCAACGTCAATACCACAGGATTCAAGCGAAGCCAGATTAATTTTCAGGATTTGCTTTATGTCACGATGCAAGAGCCCGGCACGGAAGTTGCTTCGGGCATTAATTCTCCCGGCGGCATAGAAATAGGCAGCGGAGTCTATGCTGCATCGACGATAAAAGTATTCAGTGCCGGCGAGCTTGAAAGTACCGCCCGGCCTCTCGATATAGCTATTACGGGTGACGGTTTCCTTCAGGTGACTATGCCAGGAAGCGGGGATTTACGGTACACCCGCGACGGCTCGCTGCAGAGAAATGCCAATGGCGAATTAGTTACCACCAACGGATATGCTATAGAGCCGGCCATCAGCGTTCCGACAGACGCCGTTTCCGTGAGTATCGAAAAGGACGGAGGAGTTAATATTACCGATTCTTCGGGAACTCAATCGGTCGTAGGTACGATTCAATTGGCCCGCTTTCCGAATCCATCCGGCCTTTCAAACGAAGGCGGAAACCTGCTTTCAGAAACCATGGCAAGCGGTACCCCCACGACCGGCACACCGGGAGAAAACGGCTTCGGCTCAATCCAGTCTGGATTCCTGGAAAAATCCAATGTGCAAATGGTAACCGAATTGGTCAATCTCATAACCGCACAGCGGGCATACGAGATAAACTCGCGTGCAATAAAGGCGGGCGATGACATGCTTCAAACGGCAAATAGCATCGTTAGGTAGGGAACCATTATGAGCGGAAAAAATAGCATGAAAGCACAAGGATATAAGAGCACAACAATATTAATCACCTGTGTGGTTATGACTTCTGCGCTTTTTTGCCGGGCATCGGCAAATAACAAAACCAGCGACTTACAGAAAGACTATTACTTGAAGATTTACCTACCGAGAGAAGTCACGGTCAAAGACAACAACTTAAGTCTGGGCCAGGTCAGCATCATCCAGGGCGGAGAATCTCTCGTAGCCAAGGCAAGCGAAATCGCATTAGGGCGGATTTCTGTGCCGGGCCAAACGATTATAATCGACAGGCCAATGGTTTTAAGCAGGTTGGCGTGCAACGGAATTCCCGCATCGAAAGTAACATTCACCGGTTCGGAAAAGATAACAGTAAAACAACAACATCAAACTATCAGCAGTAGTGAATTTGTCTCCCTGGCAAATTCTTTTCTGGAAAATAATCCTCCCGGTGATTCGGTTTGCAAATGGAATCCGACACGAACACCCAAGGATTTTGTTATCCCAGCAACGAGCAGAGACATAAGATTTTCTCCACGATTGGTCCAAACCGGCGCAAGAAACCAGGCGAGAATCGAGATTGCCGTGCTTTCCGGAAGCAACAAGATAGGCGTGCGTCAAGTGACTTTTGCACTGATATATGACCGTCAACAAGCAATCACAAAGGTAGATATTCCGGCAGGCAGCACCATTAGTCCTGAGAACATAAAGATAGAAAAGATTCAATCGAATTATCCTGAACCTGTCGATTGGAAGCCGCCTTACGGTCTCATTGCTAAATGCCAGCTTCCGGCAAACACCGTGCTTCATCCAAATATGTTCGAACCTCTCAAATCTACAATTATCGTTAAGCGTAATCAGAATGTTGTTATTCGCATTGAAAAGCCCGGATTCCTGATTACGGCCGTCGGAAAAACTATGCAGGATGGCAGGGCCGGCGAATATATCAAAGTCCGAAATATGGACTCAAAGCGAATAATCATGGCCAGGATCAGCGAAGACGGCAGCTTGGAACCGGTGTTATAGAGAACATATTCTGCAATATGTCACAAAATGGAAAATCGACAAAAGGAGAAATAATGAACAATAAAATATTATTAGCGATTGTCTTAACGGCCTCGATATTACTCTCAACCGCCTGCTCACAAGCAGGTTCTATCTGGGCCAAGAGGGACAAGAACATGAGAGCAATATACGCCGATGATGTAGCTCGCCAGATAGGTGATGTCATTACTATAACAATCACCGAAAACAGCAAGGTAGATAACAAGGCAAAAAGAGATATGAAAAAGGAAACCGACCGGTCAAATATTTTCAACGGAGACCTTGGCAAATTCGCAGACCTCGGTGAATTCGGCATGAGCGCCCAATCTGGAAATGAGTTGAAAAGCAAAGCTGATTACAAAGACGAACGAAAGTTTGCCGACAACATTACCGTAGTCGTAGTGGATATCCTGCCGAATCGCAACCTTGTAGTTTTAGGGACTCGTAATCGCGATATTTCAGGTGACACACAAACCATTGAGGTAAGTGGCATAGTCAGGCCAAGTGATGTTTCGTTTGATAACAAGGTTAAAAGCGAGCAGGTTGCGGACTTTCGTATTGT
>CAZHBL010000225.1:3039-8248 GCA_964530105.1 uncultured Pirellulales bacterium
ATCGCCGGAAGCAGGATAATTACATTAAATCTCAGGAATGTCGATTTTGCAACTGCAAGGCAAATCAGCCAGGCCATCAACCAGAATTATCCAGAAAGCGCCATAGTCGTTGACGCCGGCACCATTCAAGTTAAAGTGCCCGCCGAAGCCCGTCAGCAGGATATCGCCGGCTTCATAGATAATATTACAAAACCGGATGTTCAGGTCGATGTCCCCGCGGTAGTTGTTATCAATGAGCGCACGGGTACCATTGTCGTCGGCGAAAACGTCGGCATCTCCGCAGTGGCAATTTCCCAGGGCAGTCTCGTTGTAAAAATTAAAGAAAGCGAAATCGTTTCTCAGCCTACCGCTCCTTTCTCCGATTCGGGTACAACGGAAAAAGTCCAGGACACGAAAATCGGAGTCGAAGAACAAGAGGCGTACCTGATTCCCGTATCCCGGTCAGTCACCGTCTCGGAGCTTGCTAAGAGTATCAATGCCATAGGGGCGACACCGACAGACTTGATAGCGATATTCAATGCCCTTAAACAGGCCGGTGCCCTTCAGGCCAGGCTGATAATAATGTAGGAGCATTTTCATGGATAGTGCCAAATTGATATTAACCGAACCAGTCTCGCCGCCGACGCTGCTGGATCATCTTAATAAATCGGAATTCAACAATATCCCGGAAGAGAAAAAAAAACAAATTGCCAAAGATTTTGAATCTGTCCTGCTCAACAAGATGCTGGATGAAATGAAGAACAGTGTCGGCAGTTGGGGCTTCGAAAAGGACGGGCCTTCCGACCAGGTACAGGGGATATTCTGGATGTATCTTGCGCGCGATATTGCAAACAACGGCGGCATCGGATTATGGAAGGACATACACCAATTTCTAACCAATGCTGATCGGACAAACACTGCAAGCAAGTCACTGGATGGGCAAATATGAAAGCGGCAGTAGTTGAAATAGAAGATAAAGTCGACCAGTTGTTAGCTTGTTTGGACCAGGATGTACAGCATATGCAGGAAAGTCTGCTGCAGTTGAATGAAATGCGCAGATTGGTTATAAAACGCGACGAAGCCGCTTTGGGCAAACTGCTTGAGAGTATTCAGGCCGGGACGGGCCGTTACAGGGACCACGAATTAAACCGCAAATCAATACGGAAAGAATTGGCCGACAGTCTGGGCTTCGGGTTCGAGCAAATGACTTTATCAACACTCCAGGCAAGTCTGCCTGAAGCAACAAAAGACCGGGTAATCCAGATGAAAACAAAGCTAAGATCGCTGAGTGCGGAACTTAAAAAAGAATATTTGAGCACCGCTTTGCTCTTGTCTGAATGCGCCAGATTCAATAACCTGCTTTTGAAAGGTATTTTCGACCTCGGTAAGACAGAGTCGCTTCACTACAACTACAATGGTGAAACCAGACGGCAAATTGATACGGCCTTTGTAAATTTACAGATTTAAGGGACACAATCTCGCATTTGTTTAGCTTAAGCTCGACAAATGAAAACCGGAAGCCTGAGAATCTTAATCTAAAACGGATATTAGAAATGGATAGTTTTGGCATAGGAATCAGCGGCCTTAACGCAGCCCAAAGGGCCTTTGACATAATCGGCAATAATATTGCTAATGCCGCCACTGACGGCTATCACCGTCAGAGACTGAATCTGACCCCGGCTTATTCGTCGCAAATCGGCGATGTCATTTTGGGGGGAGGTGTCGATATTGCCGGAATTACCAGGATGATCGATGGCTTTCTGGAAAAAGAGATTTTGCGGCAACAGTCCTCGTCAGAGCAGGTCTCGCAGGAACTTAATATGCTGCGTACGGTTGAAAACTCATTGGGCGAGCTTTCGGACGGCGGCGGTTTGAGTACGGCTCTGGATGATTTTTTCAATTCTCTGCAGGACCTTAGTGCCCATCCGGTGGAAAGCATCTGGCAAAACCAGGCTGTAACCTCAGCTCAGACTTTGGCTGCTAAATTTAAAACCATCGGGCAATTCCTGACATCGTTGGAAAGCCAGATTTCCCTGGAAGCAGAAAACGTAGTCAATCAGGTTAATGCTCTGACGGGCAAAATAGCCGAACTCAACCAAAACATAGAAAGGCAGAAAATAAGCAGTGGTCAGGCCTACAATCTGAGTGACCAAAGAGACCAGTGCATAGTCGAGCTATCCAAACTAATCAGCGTAGAGACCATGTCCAGAGAATATGGTATAGTAGACGTCAGTTCCAGCGGAATCCCCTTAGTGGTAAGCACCTCCGCTTTTGAACTGGAGGTGGGTATAAAAGAAAATCTCGACCTGGGTATAACCGCTGCCGGCGAGTCGAATTACAACAATGATGTTCAAGGCGGACGGCTCGGAGCATTATTATCGCTAAAAAACGATCTGATCGCCGGCATTCACAACGATCTGGACAATCTGGCAAATGCAATAATACAACAGATAAATCAATACCATGTCCAGGGAGTAGGTTCGGAAGGATCATTTACTGAACTGACCGGCTTCTCAATGATAAGCGATAACCTGGTTGATTTTGGCCCATCTGTTTCCGACGGCAGTATTTATTTCAGAGTTACCAACACGAGCACCGGCGCTGTCACACGAACCCAGGTTCCAATTGACACATCAACAGACTCGTTAACCTCAATAGCTGCTGCTATTACAGCAATAACAGGACTGACCGCTTCGGTCTATGATTCCAGGCTCCATATACAAGCCGATACAGACTACAAGTTTGATTTCCTGCCCTGTGTTCTCCCGACACCTACAAACAGCGACTTCACCGGCGCAACATCGCCGCCGGCCATATCGGTATCTGGCATTTATACCGGCACGAAAAACCAGACTTTTACTTTTACAGTATCAGGCTCCGATTCGATCGGAAACGGCTCAGTGCAAATTACCGTAACCGATGGCGACGGGAATACGGTTACTACACTTAACGTTGGCTCGAATTACGCGGCTGGTGACAGGCTTGACATCGGCAATGGAATCAAAATAGCCCTTGGCACCGGCGACCTGGCTGACGGCAATACTTTTGAAGTCGATGCTTTTGTCGATTCGGACACATCAGGAGTGCTTGCTGTGGCTGGAATCAATGCCTTATTTTCCGGTAGCAACGCTTCGAACATAGCGGTTTGTTCGGATATTTCCGCCGCACCGGGCCGTATTGCCACAGCTCTTGGAGAGGATACGACAGACAACAACAACGTATTACGAATGACAGCTTTACAAAACCAGGCCGTAACCGCTTTGGACTCCTTGACACCCGGTGAGTACTATCGCCGGTTGATTACGGATATCGGCCAGCAGGTCTCTGTCAAACAGTTGCACCAGAAAAACATCGAAGTCATGGTCCAAAACCTTGCCAATCAGCAGAGCGAAATCAGCGGCGTCAACATTAACGATGAAGCCGCTCGCATGTTGATCTTCGAGCAAATGTTCAAAGCAATGGCCAAATACCTGAGCACACTTCAATCGTCGCTATCAACTATTATGGAAATAATGTAAGAAATGAGCGGATCACTAAATAGCATTTATAATAACGTAAGTTATGCTTTGTACCAGCATTCAGTAGAGATGGCCCGGCTGCAGGAACAAACAACTACCGGCTCGCGGATAAATCGGCCCTCTGATGATCCTTCTTGCTCATATCGTGTAGTAACTCTCAACTCTCAGGAAAAGTCTCTGGGAAATTATATAAACAACCTCTCGGAAGTCGTCGGCACATTGGAGCTTTCCTCTACCGTTATTCAAGATATAGGATCTACTCTCACATAGACTAAAGTGCGTCTGACTCAAGTAATCGGCGGTATTTATAACGAAGAAACCAGAAAACGAGCCGCAGAAGGAATCAATGACTTATTAGAGCAGGTAGTCTCATTGGCTAATACCAAACACATGGGTCAATACCTGTTCGGGGGAAACAATACGACATCGGCACCATATCTCGTAGAACGCACTAACGGGGAAATCACCGGTGTAACATATCAGGGTAGCCTTGAGAATCGAGACATAGAAGTAGCTCCCGGTATAAAATCATCGGCTTTTCACGTGGGCAATGATATCTTCGGCTCCAATGATCGCAACGATCCGGTTTTTCTGGGCGATACAGGTGTCAAAGCCGGCACCGGAACGTCAAATCTCCAGGGTGACACATGGCTGACGGTAACCGGTTCTGCCGGTAATTATAACCTCTCTATCGATGATGGTCTGAGCACTTTCAATACCGATGGTACGGATACCAATCTGGCAGTAACCGACTCGACGACCGGAAAAATCCTGTACGTTGACACTACTCAAATAAACGGCACCGGAGTCGAGATGGTAAGCATACCGGGAACTCACGACATATTCAATACACTCATGAGTATCCGCGACATGTTGAATAATGATAGAGGGCTTTCCGGCGCTCAATTGCAAGAGCTGCAGGATAACTCGCTGACCACACTGGATGAGACAAACGAACTTCTGGTGCAGGCCGAAGTCTCTGTCGGCTCGAAAATAGGTTTTCTGGGCAACCTCAAAGATAGTCTAACGAAGCTGAAGTATGATGCCGAGGATGAATCTACTCTTCTACAGGAAGCCGATATAGCTCAAATTGCTGTAGATTTGTCCAGACGCGAAGTTTTATATCAAATGTCGCTGTCAATAGCCGGAAAACTTATGTCCATATCGCTGCTGGATTTCATCACGTAGCCGCCGGAGACGAAATTCAAAAAGCATAAAGGCATGTTCTTGAACAACATATATGTTTGATATTTATACAGTTTTCATGGGGGATACCGCCAAATTGTAAATATGCAGCAATACAGTCTAACGGCACGGTATTTGCAGATAAGACTGTCAAGGTTTCAGCTTTTTTCGTAAGCAAAATCCGCTTCACGGGACTTTATAGGAGTAAAACAGATGACATTGGGACCAGATTCGAATCCGCTTGGCGGGCAGGAACAAAACAACGCATTCGAAAACACAAATCACTACGAGAGGGGTTTGCAATTAGCCGAAGCCGGCAGATATCAGGATGCCCTTGTTTGCATACAACAGCATCTTCGTACGGCACCAGACGATGCACAAGCTCTGAACGATACCGGTGCAATTCTCCATTGCCTGGGCCGCTCCAATGAAGCGATCGATCATTTTGTCAAAGCCCAGAGACTGCGGAATAACTCGGCCGAGATAGTATGGAATCTGGCCGAAGCATATCTCGCAACCGGCAGGGC